>CAMAHO010000005.1 GCA_945834545.1 uncultured Lachnospiraceae bacterium
GGAGGACCACCGGGGACACTAAAAAAGCCAGAAATTACCGTCCCCAGGACCACCCACGGACTAAAATAATTTCGTGGTCCATTTGGTGCAATCAATGACCCGTGTGGCCAGACCTTCATAGAATTCCGGTTCGTGACAGACCATGACGAGAGAGCCCTTGTACGCCAAGAGGGCTCTTTTCAGTTCCTCTTTGGCGTCAACATCCAGGTGGTTGGTGGGCTCGTCCAATAGAAGCAGATTGGAGGGGCGGTTCATCAGCTTGCATAATCGGACCTTTGCCTGCTCACCACCGCTTAACACTTTAACCTTGCTCTCAATATGCTTGGTGGTTAGGCCGCACTTGGCCAAGGCGCAGCGCACCTCGTACTGCGTGAAGCCGGGGAATTCCTGCCAGATTTCCTCGATACAGGTGCGCTCCTTGGAGCCGGACATTTCCTGTTCAAAGTAGCCAATCTCAAGGTAGTCGCCAGTTTCCACCTTGCCGTCAAAGGCAGGGATGAGTCCCAGAAGACTTTTTAAAAGAGTTGTTTTTCCAATGCCGTTGGAGCCGTATAGAACCACCTTTTCCCCTCTTTCGATGATCAGGTTTAGAGGAGAGGACAATGGCTCGTCGTACCCAATGACTAAATCCTTTGTCTCAAAGAGAATTCGTCCGGGAGTGCGTGCCTCCTTAAATATAAATTCCGGCTTGGGCTTGTCCTTGGTAAGCTCGATCACATCCATTTTATCCAGCTTTTTTTGCCTGGACATAGCCATATTTCGGGTGGATACCCTGGCCTTATTCCTTGCCACAAAATCCTTTAAATCTGCAATCTCCTTTTGCTGCTTGTTGTAAGCAGCCTCCAATTGGGACTGCTTCATTGCGTACACTTCCTGAAATTTATCGTAATCTCCTACATAGCGCTCCAGTTTCCGGTTGTCCATATGATAGATCAGGTTGATGACGCTATTTAGGAAGGGAATGTCATGACTGATTAGGATGAAGGCATTTTCATACTCGTTGAGATATCTCTTCAGCCATTCAATATGTTCTGCATCCAGATAATTGGTAGGCTCGTCCAGTAAGAGAATGTCAGGCTTTTCCAGGAGCAGCTTACCCAACAGAACCTTTGTGCGCTGTCCGCCTGACAGAGCTGTCACATCTTTATCTAATCCCAGCTCAGCCAGTCCCAGCGCCCTGCCAACCTCCTCTACCTTAGAGTCAATCATATAGAAATCATGCATGGTCAAAAGGTCCTGCAGAGTGCCTAGCTCCTCCATTAAGACCTCCAGTTCCTCCGGGGAAGCCTCACCCATTTTGTCGCAGATTTGATTCATCTGGCTTTCCATGTCATACAAAAAGTCAAAGGCAGATGCCAATACCTGGCGGATTGTCTGACCTTCCTGCAAGACGGTATGCTGGTCTAAATAACCCGCACGAACATTCTTGGCCCACTCAATTTTCCCCTCATCCGGCATAAGCTTTCCGGTAATAATGTTCATAAAGGTGGATTTTCCCTCTCCATTGGCGCCAATCAGTCCAATATGCTCCCCCTTCAGTAAGCGAAAGGACACATCCTCAAAGATAGCCCTGTCTCCAAACCCATGTGTTAAGTGTTCAACATTTAAAATACTCATTTCATCCTCCGGTTGCAAACATATGCTTGTCACCAATGTAGAGTACCATAGAAAGAAGAACTTTGCCACAAAATCATTTTTGCTATTTTAAGAAGGATGTGTTATATTCTTTCTGAACTTCTGACCTAAGGGAGGATGAAATGTGAAGGCTGTTATTTTTGATATGGACGGAGTGTTGTTTGATACAGAGCGATTATGCCTGGAGAGCTGGACCAGGCTTGCAGACGAACAAGGCCTTGAGGACATGGAAGAGGTCTTTACACGCTGTATTGGCACCAATCATCACGATACGGTGGAGATTATCAAGGCTCGCTACGGACAGGATTTTCCCTATGAGGAGTTCAGTGCCAGAGCCGGCAAGCTGTTCTGGCAGTGGATTGATGAAAACGGTATGCCGGTAAAAAAAGGTGTTCGAGAGCTATTGGACTATTTAAAGGAGAATCGTTACCTTGTTTCTCTGGCGTCCTCCTCCAGTCAAAGAAGCATCGAACGATGTCTGGACAGAGCAGGAATCAGGGAGTATTTTCATCAGATTACTTCCGGAGATAGGGTGGTACATTCCAAGCCAAATCCGGAGATTTATCAGCTTGCCTGTGATGGGCTGGGGATTTCTCCTAAAGATGCCTATGCAATAGAGGATTCCTATAACGGAATTCGTTCTGCTTATGCAGCCGGCCTGCAGCCTATCATGGTGCCGGATTTAATCCCGCCAAATGAGGAGATGCAACAAATGTCCCGAGTCATCCTGCCGGATTTGACGCAGGTTATCTCTTATTTGGAGCAGAATATGGGAGTTTGAAAATAGAAGGTTTGACCTGGCAGCACATAAATTATGATATGGTATTGGAGTCAGTATGGCGAATTTAGGAATTTCACAGAATACGATAGCGATTTTGCAGAAATATCAATTCCGGTTTCAGAAGAAATTCGGACAGAATTTTTTGATTGACACTTCGGTGTTGGAACGAATCATGAACGCAGCGGAAATTACAAAACAGGACTGTATTCTGGAGATTGGTCCCGGTATCGGAACCATGACCCAGTATTTGGCAGAGAGAGCGAAGAAGGTCTTTGCAGTGGAAATCGATAAGAACCTGATTCCCATTCTGGGAGAAACTTTGGCAGAGTATGACAATGTCACCGTGATAAACGAGGACATTCTAAAGGTGGATATAGAGCGACTGGTGCAGGAGCAAAATGGGGGAAAGCCGATTAAGGTGGTTGCCAATCTGCCCTATTACATTACCACTCCCATTATTATGGGTCTTTTTGAGAGCAAAGTTCCGTTGCATAGTATCACCATCATGGTGCAAAAAGAAGTGGCAGATAGGATGCAGGAGATGCCGGGCTCCAAGGAGTACGGCGCATTATCTTTAGCAGTACAGTATTATGCAAAGCCGGAAATTGTAGCCAATGTACCGCCGAATTGCTTTATGCCACGTCCTACCGTGGGAAGTGCCGTCATCAAGCTTACCAGATATGAGCAGCCACCCGTAATCGTAAAAGATGAAAAGCTGATGTTTCAGATTATACGCGCCTCCTTCAATCAACGACGCAAGACCTTGGTGAACGGGCTTACCAATGCCTCCTTTTTACAGGTTGGAAAAGAAAAAATTTTGGAAGCTTTAGACCAAATGGGTCAGTCTGCCTCTGTCAGAGGAGAGACCTTTTCGCTAGAGCAATTTGCACAGCTTACGAATTTGCTGTGCGGAAACTAAACCTCGCAATATCTAGTAATACAAGATATGGAAATAACACCATATCTTGTATTTTTTATTACAATTTTCGTGGTTTCATTTTGACATTTCAGAGGGTAATATGGTAAACTAAAGCTACTTATGAGAATTACAGAATGGGTGCATTGTGTATTAGTAAAGGGAGCATCATACCATGGATAAATATGAATACAAAATAAGTGAGGATGAAATAAAGAGATTAATCAAAGCAGGGGATTATCAAGCAGCTGTGGAGATTGCGGACACCATTGATTGGCGTAGAGTGAAGAGTGTTATGATGCTTTGTACAATCAGTGATTTGTATAAAATTAACCGCAGATATGAGGATGCCAGGGACGTGTTGCTTTTGGCTTATGACCAGCGGCCCGGCGGAAGGACCATTTGTTATTCCCTTTGTGAGCTGTGCCTTAAGACCGGTCAGTTAATACCGGCTATGGAATACTTTAAGAAATTTGTTCAGATTGCTCCCAATGATCCGGGGCGGTATATTTTACAGTACAAAATCTATCAAAATCAGGGTAGCTCTTTGGAGGAGAGAATTCTCTTGTTGGAAGAGCTCAAAAAGAAGGATTACCGGGAAAAATGGGCATATGAGCTGGCTTGCCTGTATCATGAGAATGGGGATACCACAAAATGCATCGATGAATGTGATGAACTGATTCTGTGGTTTGGTGAAGGAAAATATGTCATTAAGGCAATGGAACTTAAGATGCGTCATCAGCCTTTAAGTGAGGAGCAACAGTATCGCTACGACCATCGCTTTGATCAGGCTACTGTTGCTACATCATCAAAGGAGCAGAAGGAGATTACCCCTGATGATGTGTTGGTCAAGACAGTGGATGTCAGTCAATACAATACCATGAACCTTCAGGAAGAGTTGGCAGCCGGCGTGAAAGAATTGATGGAACGGGAAGCCGTAAAGGCAAGCGAAGCCCAGGAAGAGCCGACAACTGAAGTGACGGAGACAGGGCCGGAAATACAGAAGTCTTCCGAGGAAGGGATTCGTAAGCAGGACACAAAGGAGATTCCGGCAGAGGAGAAGGGTTCGGAGGAAAAGGAAGGAACGGACGCACAACCGATCAAGCAAACCTTCCCTGAACAGGAGGCACCCGCGAGGATACCAGACATTTCCACAAAAATCTGGCGTAGAGAGGAAATCGTTCAAAAATTAGAGGAACTAAAGAATCAAAATGACCAGGCCGTGGAAGAGGTGATACGGGAGACGAAGAATAATCCTGAAACCAACGCACTGACTGCTATGCAGGAGGAGCTGGAGGCATTTAAGGCATCTGCTAAGGAGAAAATGGCAGTCGATATGCTTCAACGAGATGTATTGCTATCACAACCTCCTCAAGAGATGGCAAGGGTACTTGCCCAAGAGTCAGATGGACAAATCAGCTTAGTAATGCCTGAGGCAGAGAAGGTTGAGAAGCAGATTACCGGTCAAATTCGCATCGAAGAGGTGCTGGCAGAGTGGGAGGAAAAAAAGAGGCTTAACCAGGCTCAGCACGAAGAACAGATTCGTCAAAAGGTTCTCAAGGACACAGGAGATTTGTTTGCGGAATTCGAACAAGCTGTGAAAGATGGCTTATTGGAAAGGCTGGAAAGAGAGCCCATGGATTCTGAGGAAGGGTTAGCCGGAGAACAAAAAGAAGCAGAGGAAACCTTGGAGGAAGCAAACACTACAGAGTCTGCTGCAGCTAAGTCGGAAGACTCTGTAGAAAGGAAGGATAAGGAGATAACAAGTTCCGCTTCTGTAGAGACGGAGGATAAGGAGACAACCGACTCTGCCACAGTAGAGATGGAGTATGAGGAGATAACAGGTCCTGACTCTGAGGAAGGGAAGGAAACCCGCCAGATAACAGAAACGAAGACGGAAGAGACGGAAATTGTTATAGAGGAAGAGCTGGATAAGGAAAAGATACTTACTCAGGAAGAAGAGCTGGTAAAAGAGGTTACCCAACATCTCACTGACAAAGAAGAAGACACAGCCGGTACGAAACAGCCCGTTCGTTCTTTTACGAAGGAAGAGAAAGAATTATTTGCTCCCTTTATCCAAACCAGGACTTCCAAAGCGCAGATTCAAAATGCCATGGATAAAATTAGCATTGCTTCCTACACAGGGAATGTCATCATCACCGGTGTGGCAGGGACGGATACCCTGGCTCTTGCAAAAGCCTTGATTAAAGAAGAACAGGCTATGGACAGCAATTTCACCGGAGAGAGTGCCAAGATTTCCGGGGAGAATCTGAACAAAAAGAATGTGTCCGAAACGATTGAAAAATATAAGAACGGAGCACTCATCATTGATAAAGCCACAGGGTTGAATGATTGCACAGTGAATAAGCTGTATCAATGCTTACAGAAGGAAGAGACAGGCATTATAGTATTCCTGATAGATACGAAAAAGAAGATGAATCATTTCCTGGAGGACCATGAGCAGTTCGCAACGCTGTTTAATATTCGTGTTGACTTAGAGGCTATGAGCAATGAGGCTCTGGTAAAATTTGGATATAAATATGCTATGGATCAGGAGTATTCCATAGACAAGAATATGGGAATGCTGGCATTTCATACCAGGATAGATAATCTACAGACAGGAGACCATTCGGTTACTGTTTTGGAAGTGAAGGAAATCGTGGATGAAGCCATTGCCCATGTGAATCGCAAAACCATTGGACATTTCTTTGATATTCTGTTTGGACGCAGATATGATGAGGAGGACCGAATCATTCTTTCTGAAAAGGATTTTGCGGAAAAGTAAACTATACTGTGAGGGAGGTCACTATGGATAATCACTACGAGAAGATATTTATTTCAGAGGATGATCAGTATTTATTTGGTCAAGGTACGCACTATGAAATCTATAAGAAATTAGGGGCTCATCTTAGCTGTGAAAACGGGGTTTTGGGTGTTTACTTTGCCGTTTGGGCACCAAATGCCCTACAGGTGCATGTGGTAGGCTCCTTCAATGATTGGAATACCCAGTCGCATCCCATGAAAAAACTGGGTGAGGGCGGCATCTGGGCCTTGTTTATCCCTGAGGTAGGGGAGGGAGCACTGTATAAGTTCCTGATTACTGCGCAGAATGGTGAAAAACTGTACAAGGCAGATCCCTTTGCAAACTATGCAGAGCTTCGACCCGCAACGGCCTCTGTTGTGACAAATCTGTCAGGTTTTCAATGGAATGATGAGAAATGGTTGGCAGATAGGGATAAACAGGATTTTAAAAAGAAACCTATGGCGATATATGAGTGCCAGATTGGTTCCTTTATGAAGCATCCGGATCGTGGGGAGGATGGCTTTTATAACTACCGTGAATTTGCAGATAAGATTGTAGCTTATCTGAAGGAGATGAAATATACCCACATTGAGCTTATGGGCATTGCCGAGCATCCCTATGATGGTTCCTGGGGGTATCAGGTTACCGGGTACTATGCACCAACTTCACGATATGGCACGCCTAAGGACTTTATGTATCTGGTGAATTCTCTACATAAGGCGGGAGTAGGTGTCATCCTGGATTGGGTGCCGGCACACTTTGCTACAGACGCTCACGGTCTGGCAAATTTCGATGGCAGTTGTATTTACGAGCATCCGGACAAGAGAAGGGGCGAGCATCCGGATTGGGGTACGAAGATCTTTAATTACGGAAAAAGTGAAGTCAGCAACTTCCTGATTGCCAATGTTTTATTCTGGCTGCGGGAGTTTCATATCGATGGCGTACGAGTAGACGCAGTGGCTTCTATGTTGTACCTTGATTATGGAAAACAGGATGGACAGTGGTTGCCTAATAAGTACGGCGGAAAGGAAAACCTGGAGGGAATTGAATTCTTTAAGCACTTAAATTCTGTGGTCAGAGGTGCGCATCCGGGCTTCTTAACAATTGCGGAGGAATCTACCGCCTGGCCAAATGTGACGGGTGAGATTGGCACAGACAGCCTGGGCTTTACCTATAAATGGAATATGGGTTGGATGCACGACTTCTGTGAATATATGAAACTGGATCCTATTTACCGCAAGGGAAATCACTATGCAATGACCTTTGCTATGTCCTACAACGAAAGTGAGAATTACATTCTGCCCCTTTCCCATGATGAAGTGGTCCATTTGAAGTGTTCCATGGTAAATAAGATGCCCGGGTATAAATCCGACAAATATGCGAATCTGCGTGCAGGTTATACCTATATGTTTGGTCACTGCGGCAAGAAGCTTCTATTTATGGGCCAGGATTTCGGACAGGAGAGAGAATGGAGTGAGGCCAGAGAATTAGACTGGTTCCTGCTTTCCGAGAAGGAAAATATCGGGCTTATGAACTATGTCAAGGAGCTCTTAAAAATGTATCGCAAGTATCCCGCCTTGTACGAGTTTGATAACAATTGGGACGGCTTCGAGTGGATGAATGCAGATGATGCGGATAATAGCGTGTATTCCTTTGTGAGAAAATCCTCCAAGGGGAAAAACAACCTGTTGTTTGTGTTAAATATGACCCCCGTTAAGAGAGAGGAGTATCAGGTAGCCTTACCAAAGGCCGGAAAGTACAAGCTGTTGCTAAACAGTGATGCGGAGTGCTTCGGAGGGAATGGTGTACCGGTAAAGGAGCAATTCCAGGCCAAGAAGAAGGAATATCATTTCCATAATTATTCTGCTACCGTAGATTTACCTCCTTATGGGGCATTGGTTTACATCTTTGGATGATTTCCTGTCTTTCCTGGGAAATTCAGTTAAGAAATTGAAAAATAGACCGAAATAAAAGGTAAGCACTGGAAGGTGCTTACCTTTCTTTTTGCAGGAAAGAACATCACAGCAGTAACCTAAATTTTGGAGTTTATGAGGTAACAATTTTGCAGATTACAAATTATCAGGACGCAGCAATGGATAAAATTGAACAGCTTCAAACCAGATCTTCTTATGAAGGGAAGGGGAGAACTGTAGATAGAGCGCAAAGCGGAGGGGCAGCCCTTATATATCAAAAGAACAGTGAGATGTTGTTTTCTGCCAAGCAGTCCGGCAAAAAACACGAGCTTGCAGAGTTTTCCAATCTGTCCGAGGCAGATTTGCAGAATCAACAGAATTATATGACACTTATGTCAAATACATTATCTTCGGAAGATTATGCCCAGCTTTCCAAGGAAGGGTTCAATCCCAACGAAATGGAGCCCAGAGAAACCGTCACCATTCTGGACCATATTAAGGTACAGCTGGCGGCTTCCGGGGAGACTGTTGCAGGGTTCAACGATGATATCGCACCGGAGGCTCTGCAGGAGGTATTTGGTTCCGAAACGGTTCTGACAGAGGAGCCAACGGAAGGTTTTACATTGGGGGCAACAGAGGGTCTGACAGAGAAACAAACAGAAACTCTGCCAGAGGGCTTAACAGGCGAATTAGCAGAGAAATTGTCCGTGGAGCTGGCAAAAGCAGACATAGCCATTACAACAGACACCTTAAATCAAGTGAAAACGGCTTGGGATATGGCAACTTCCTTGGAGGTTCCTCAGGATGGGACCTATCGGTATCTGGTGGATAATGAGCTGCCGCCGGAAATCTATGCTATCTATTTGGCAAAGAGCTCAGGTGCTCAGGCAACGCTTCCCGGAAATGCCAAATACTTTTCTCAGGATGTGCAAGGCTACTACAGCTTGTCCGGTGACGGGATAGAAGGAATAGAGGGACAGATAGACAGAGTCATCCACCAGGCAAAGCTGGAACAAAATGAGCAGGTCAGAGAGGAAGTAAACTGGCTGGTAAACCAAGGATTACCGGTTACGTCGGAAAAGCTTATGGCTTATCATGCACTCAGGCAGTTGGAGTTTCCTGTGACAGCAGAGCATTTTGCTAAGGCAGTTTGCGCTGCGCTGGAGGAAGGAAAATCTCCTTTACAGGCAAACCTTAGTCAGACAGAGTCCGTCTATAAAAAGGCTAACCAGCTTTTAACTCGCTATCTGGAGGTGGAAAACATTCGCTTTGAGATGACAGCTCAGGCCAATTTGCAGCTGTTAAAAAGTGGATTTTCTTTTGATACCGCGTCCTTAGAAGAGGTGGTAGAGGCCCTGCAGAAGGCAAAGTCAGAATTAGCGACGGACTATTTCCCTGGTATCACGGACAAAGCACAGGCTACAGAATCGTATACTGTCTGGGAGACGACAAACGATATTCTTAGCCAGTTGCCCACTATGCCGGTTGCAACCATTGGAAAATTTAGCCCTAAGGAGATACCTACCTTAAGGGAGTTTCATACAACAGCTCTGGACTTAAAGGAGCAGTATCAGAGAGCAGGTGAGGCCTATGAGCCTTTGATGACAGCGCCCCGAGGGGATTTGGGAGATTCCATGAAAAAGGCGTTTTCTAATGTGGATGTGTTGCTCCAGGAATTGGGGGTGGAGGTCACAGAGGAAAATCAGAGAGGAATTCGCATTCTGGGATATAATCAGATGGAAATCACCCTGGAGAATCTGTCTGCAGTGAAGGATGCCTACCAGATGGTGTCAAGGGTAGTAGAAAAAATGACACCAGCGTCAACGCTTAGAATGATTCGAGACGGAGTCAATCCTCTGGAGCAGAGTCTTGACCAGTTGGAGACATATCTTGCTTCAGAAGATTTGGAGCAAGCAAATTCGATTGACAGTTATGGACGTTTTTTATACCAGTTGGAAAACAAAAACCAGATTACGCCACAAGAGAGGGAGAGCTACATCGGGATTTATCGTTTGATACATCAGATCGAAGCCGGCGACCATGCAGCCATCGGAGCCCTTGTCAATATGCAGGGGGAGATGACATTTTCTAATCTGCTTTCTGCCCTTCGCACCAGAAAAACCGGTCATGTTGATGTGCGCCTGGACCAGACCTTTGGATCTGCGGAGAGTGTAACGGAAGCCTCCAACAGTATTTCCAAACAAATTGATACCGCTTTTCTTGCGCAGCTCAAACAGGAGCTTTATAACGAAGTAAAGAGCAAAGAGGCTGATGCCCTTTATGACAAGTATCAATACGAAACGCTAAAGGAGAAGCTGCTGACGCAGGGGGAAGCGCTTTCCATGCTGGAGAGGGCGGATGTGAAGGAAACCCTGGAGAATATCCAGGCTGCCGGTGAGCTTTTGGAGAATCGTTTCTCGCTGTACAAACGACTATCTCAGAAGAATAAAGAGACCCTGAAAGCCAGAAATCCTTTGGAAAAGCTGGAGGATGCAGAGGACTTTCAGGAGGAATACCGTCAAATGGTAGAAGGTCTTTCTCAGGACGCAAATAGGGAGGCTTTCACAGCAGAGAAATTTTTGGATGTAAAGGCCAGACAGCTTTTCCATAAGCAGATGACGATTCTGGGGAAACTGTCCTCGCAGGAAGAATACTATATCCCTATGGAATTAGGTGATGAGCTGGAGACAGTACACCTGACCATTCAATCCGGTGCAAGGGAGAGAGGAATCGTGGATATCAAGACAACCTTGGGAGAGGAAACACTTCAGGCACGTTTGGAGGTGGCAGGAGAACAGGTGAGAGGCTATCTTGTGGCAGCAGGAGAAAAAGAGGTTATGATTTCCCAGGCAGCCTCCGATATATATAGCAGATGGATCAAGGATGAGACAGAGTTTCGCATGGATGCAGGATTATACATTGTAGGAAGCCTAAACAGGAAGAATTCCCTTCAGGACGAAAGGAAGGCTAATTTGGACTCACAAGCCGAAGGTCGTCCTTTGAATACCCAGCTTTATGGGCTGGCAAAGGGATTTCTACAGGCACTGAAAGAGGCTGCAGAAAGGATGTAACCATGAGAATTAATTATAATGTGTCCGCTATGATTACAAACAATGCCCTGACCAACAGCGACAACAGGGTTGCAAAGTCATTACAGAGATTATCCACCGGATTGAAAATCAATGCCGCGAAGGATAATCCTGCCGGTTTAGCCATGGGAAATCGTATGAATGCCCAGCTGGAGGGGGTAAAACAGGCAGGTCACAATGCTTCTGACGGGATTTCTATTTTGGAAACAGCAGACGGAGCATTAGGGGAAGTGGCTGAAATGCTTCAGAGAATGAATGAGCTTGCGGTGAAGGCCTCCAACGGTACTATGACAGATGATGACCGCAGAATTATCGACGATGAGGTGCAGGAATTAAAGAAGGAAATTCAAAGAGTCTCTGAAACAACGGAATTTAATGGCCAAAAGTTGTTAAACGGTGAGTTTTCCTCCAAGGGTTATACAGATCATTCCGACATTAAGGTTACCTATTATTCTGAGCAGGTCTCCGCTCCGGGAGCTTATACAATTCAGAGCTTGCCCTTAAAAGAAAACGCAGCTACCGGCATGCTGGAGTTAAATGGAGAGGTAGTCTTTGGCTCAGAATTTCCCACAGGAACCAAGGCAGAGCTTACCGACAATATGCTTCATATCACCAATCTGGACGGATTTGAGCTGAAATTGGACTTAGACCAGGTGGAGATGACCAGCTATGCAAATAATCTGCTGAAGATTGATATTGCCGGGATTGGAGCCATGCGCTTACAGACCGGTGCCAATGAGGGCCAGGTGACATCCATTGACATTCCCTCCACCGGAGTTCGTAATCTGGGTATTTCCTACACCAACGTAAAGACAAAAGAGGATGCAGAGCAGGCAATAGATAGTATCAAATCCGGCTTGTCAGTGCTTTCTACCATTAGAGGGCGATTAGGTGCATATCAGAACCGTCTGGAATCTACAGTGAACAGCTTAGATGTCACAGATGAGAGCATGACTAGCGCATATTCTCGTATTATGGATGTGGATATGGCGGAGGAAATGACGGAGTATACCACCAACCAGGTGATTACTCAGGCTGCTACCAGCATGCTGGCTCAGGCCAACGAGCGACCTTCCCAGGTGTTGCAGCTCTTACAGTAACCTGCCATAAAGGAGAATGTGTTCTATGACTCATGAACAAAAACAAGATTTTACCCTTCGAATCACCCAGGCCAATGAAACCCAGTTGGTGGTCATCTTATATGAAATCCTGGCTGTGTATTTACAGGAGGCATTGGATGCCTTGGAGGATGAGAGTGAAGGATTGGAACAGGCAGTGCGAAAGAGCAGGAGCTGTATCAATGAGCTGATTGCATCGGTGGATTTGCGGTATAGCCCGGGAGTGGAGCTGAATAAGATCTATTTCTTTTGGCTAAGACAGCTTGCCCAGGGACTGCGCAAAAAAGAGAAGGCCCCCTTTCTGCGGGTGCAAAACTGCTTAGTCAAATTGCACAAAGCTTACAGCGAAATTGCACCGCAAAACAAGAAAGGCCCCGTTATGAGTAACTCTCAAACCGTATATACCGGTATGGTTTACGGTAGAGACTCCTTATCCCAAAGTCTTACAGACACAGGCTCCGGCAGAGGCTTTCGGGTGTAGAATTTCTTTCCCGGAATCGTCTTCCTGAGCCAGCATAAGTAAATGATTGTATCGTTTCTGAAGGGCATTGATTTGGTAGATATAGCTGTCAATCAACTCTTCCTCTAATACGTAATCCAGACCTGCATAAGCCGAATCTAGGGCGATGCGGGTCTTTTTTATATCCTCCGTCAGGCTTGGACTGGCCAGATGCATTTCACAGGCCAGGTCAGATGCATTTTCTCTTTTAAAGATGGCTTTCATAAGGTTCCTCCTTTTTTGGAAGACTAAAATACGATCAACAAAAACGGAATGGATTTGGGAACTGTATTCCTGCTAAAAGTATAGGTAAAAAAATGGTATTTTATACCAAACATATTTTTTGGATATTTTGTATATTGTAACTTTCTGATTTCCCTCGTATAATTGCGCTTACAATACTTCGGATGAGTTCTTTCGTCCGGTCACGAAAATCGTGGACAATTCAGTCCAAGTTTTCAATTGCCTTTAAAAAGAATATTTATTGTAGGAAGGAGGAGTAGGACTGCTATATGTATTTGGAATTTTATGCGTCATTTGTTTTTTTGATTACAGTCAAAGAAGAATCCCTAATTGGTTGCTGTCAGGATTGTTGCTGATTTGGGTAATTTCTATGTGGGACAAACAGGATTTTAGTAGCTTTCTTGTCTCTTGTCTGGATATGGCTATAGTTTTTCTATTGTTTTATCCGCTGTTTACAAGAAGAATGCTGGGAGCGGGAGATGTAAAGCTTATGATGCTTTGTACCGGTTTGCTGAATCAGGGAGAGGTGCTGTTGTTTTTCTTTCTATCATTCCTGTTTGCAGGTGTAGTCAGTTTGGTGAAGCTTGTGGTTGAGAGACGAGTCTTTGAGCGAGTGAAGTATCTGGCGGAATATGTAAGGAAGACAGTACTTACGAGACAATTGCCGGTTTATTTTGAGGAAGATAAGCAATTGTTTTCTTCTTCTGTCAGGCTGGCAGGACCAATTCTTTTGGGGATGTTGTTTGTTTATGGAAGGAGGGGATTATAACGGAAAAGCTTAAGGTCGCGATATACGACAGGGAAACAGACTATGCTACGAAGCTCTGTGAGTTTATCCGCACACAGAAACGGCTTCCATGGGAGACAGTCCTATTTACGGAATGGGAATCCCTAAAAGAGGAAGAGAAGATTGATATTCTGGTGGTAGCTGAGAGAAGCTTTGTGGAAGAGATGAAAAGCAGTTCCATACAAAAAATAGTTGTCTTGAATGAAACCGGAAGGGTTCATCTGAAGCAGTATGAAAATATTGATAAATACCAGGCGGCAGACAATGTGTATCGGCATTTACTAGAGTCCTATGAGGAGCTGTCGGGAGAGGAAGGAGTGCTGTTTCCCAGTGGCGAACAAACGCATTTTTTGGGTGTGTATTCTCCGGTGAAGCGGTGCTTGCAGACCAACTTTTCCTTAACCTTGGCACAGCTGTTGGCGAAGGAGCACAGCTGTCTGTATATCAACCTGGAGTGCTTTTGGGGAGATTTGGATTTGTTTCCGTCAAATGGCAGAAAGGATTTGGGGGAGTTGCTTTATTTCCTGGATGCGAAGCAGGATAAATTTGCTTTGAGAATGCAGATTATGACGGAAAAAAGAGGAAACCTGGATTATATCCCACCCATGAAAACGGGAACCGATTTGCTTTCGGTGCAGGCCAAGGATTGGCTGCGGTTATTGAGTAAAATCGAGAAAACCGGCCTCTATGAGTTTGTGGTAATGGACCTCTCGGATAGTGTTCAGGGGCTGTTTGAAATCTTAAGAAGCTGCAAATGGGTATTTACGATCACCAGGGAGGATAGGATGTCCAAGAGCAAGGTTCTGCAATATGAGCATCTGTTGTCTGTGATGGAGTATCAGGATGTGCTAAGTAAGACAAAGAAGTGCTGTTTACCTGTCATAAAAACATTGCCTTATTGTATTGAACAGTACACCAGGGGGGACTTGGCGGGGTATATCAAGAAGGAATTAGGGGATTTAATGAAGGTATAAGGATGTGACTAAGATGGATAACTATTTAGCGTACAAACAACTTTGCAGGCGCAGGGTTCAGGAGCATATGGATTATTCCAGAGATTACACGGATGAAGATGTGGAGGAAATCATTGATGAGGTTTTATTAGGTGGGGAGGAGTGTGGGAAGCTTTCCTTAGGGGATAAGAGAAAGTTAAAGAAGGAGCTGTTTGACTCCCTAAGGAGATTGGATTTGCTGCAGATGTTTGTGGAGGATGAGGATGTCACGGAAATCATGATTAACGGCACCCAGTCCATATTTGTGGAAAAGAGGGGAGCTATCACAAAAATGGATTTGGCCTTTGACTCTGTGGAGAAGCTAAGAGATATCATTGGGCAGATTGTATCCGGCTGCAATCGGATTGTGAATGATACCAATCCGATTGTGGATGCCCGCTTGCCGGATGGCTCCAGGGTGAATGTGGTGATGCCCCCGGTGGCGCTAAACGGGCCCATTGTCACGATAAGGAGATTTCCTAAAAATCCCATTACTATGGAGGAACTGATTCAGTATGGTTCCCTCACGGAGGATTGTGCAGAGTTTTTAAAAAAGCTTGTGGTAGCAAGATACAATATCTTTATCAGCGGTGGAACCGGCAGCGGTAAAACGACATTTTTAAATGCCCTGTCTGCCTTTATCCCCAAGGATGAGAGAGTAATCACCATTGAAGATAATGCGGAGCTACAATTAATCGGGATTGAAAATCTGGTGCGGCTGGAGACGAGAAATCAAAACGTGGAGGGAAATGGGGAAATCACTATGGACGAACTGATAAAAACCTCCTTGCGCATGAGGCCGGACAGGTTGGTGGTGGGTGAAGTCAGAGGATCAGAGGCCATGGGCATGCTGCAGTGTATGAATACAGGGCATTCCGGTATGTCCACGGGGCATGCCAACAGCGCTATGGATATGACCAGACGATTGGAAAATATGGTTCTTATGGGAGCCAATCTTCCCCTTCCGGCCATTCGCGCACAGATTGCCTCAGGCCTTGACATCCTGATTCACCTGGGACGGTTAAGGGATAAGTCCAGGAAAGTATTGGAGATTGTTGAGCTTTTGGGAGTGGACAACCAGGAAATACAGTGTCATACCTTATATCGATTTGTGGAAACCGGAGAACAGGGTGGGAGGGTGACGGGGTATCTGCAAAAGGAGGACAAACTGATTCATGACCGAAAATGGAAGGCTGCCGGATTATAGTACTTATTCTTTTACAATTGGGCAAAGACTGGTTTTGATTGGTAAGATGTGTTTGACAGTAGGCTTGTGTTGTCTTTTCTTTTATCGAAGTCTTTGGGCAGCACCTGTTCTTAGTCCCTTGGCATATCTGGTGCAGTACAGAGAAAAGAAAAAGAAGAGTAAGGAATTGAGAAGGCAGCTCAATAAAGAATTTATGGAATGTATTATGTCAGTCAGTGTCTCACTGCAGGCAGGCTATTCCATAGAAAATGCTTTCTTGGAGAGCAGAAAGGATATGGAGACCTTTTACGGGAAGGATTCCTGTATCTATCGGGAGCTGGAGGGATTTCGGAGAGGTCTGGTGATGCACATTCCTTTGGAGCAGCTGTTGTTTGATTTGGGGGAGAGAAGTGGCGTGGAGGACATTGTTCAATTCGCAAAGATTTTCTCCATCGCAAAAAAACGGGGAGGGGATTTAAACCGCGTCATTGCAAACACGGTGGATCGGATTCGGGAAAGGGTGGAAACCGGTGAGGAGATACATGTTCTGTTGGCAGGTAAGCAGATGGAGCAACAGATCATGAGAAGCATGCCCTTTGTGATTCTGGGCTACATAGGTCTGACCTATCCCGGGTATTTTGACCCCTTCTATGGCAATCTGTCAGGCATCGCGATTATGACTGTAGCTTTTTTGATATATCTGGGGGCATATGTTCTGGGAGACTATATATTATCTCATATCGAATCGGAAATGACATCAATGTCACATCACACAAAAGTCTCCAACATACCGGTATATAAAAACGGTTTGTTAGGAAGGCTAAGAGTTTGGTTGGAGAAGAGAGACCGGTGGCTTAGAAGCTCACTTTCCATCAGACAGAATCTGGAATTTCTGTATCCACAGATAGACAGAGGAGTGCTTATAAAGCAATATATGGTACACAAATGGATTTGCCTGATTTGTTTCTTTGGGATAGGGAGCCTGTTGTTTACAGTGTATTTTTTTAAGAATATGGCAGCCACGGGACGCCTGGTTTGGTATCCCTTGGGTCTGATAGGATGTCTGGGGTTTGCGGTAATTCTTTTTCTTATGATGGATAAGGATCTGGGAAGTCAGGTTATGAGAAAAAAGCAGGCGCTTCGAATGGAATACCCGGAGATTGTACACAAGTTGAACCTATATATGGGTGCCGGTTTGAGTGTGAGGGCTTGCTTTACACTGCTTAAGGAGGACTATGAAAGTGTGTTGTATGCCTATCGTGACTTTCAGGCGGGTATGCTGGAAACGGCGGTTTACGAGCGGTTTGGACGCAGGCTCGGCATCAAAGAGTACATTCGCCTGGGGATGTTGTTGAGCCAGAATTGTAGGAGGGGAAATGCGGGATTGTTGGACCGGCTGGAGGAGGAAGCCCTGCATATCACAAAGGAGAGGCAGCAGGAGGTCAAAATGTTGGGAGAGAAGGCTCAGACGAAGCTGTTGCTGCCCATGGTGCTTATGCTATTTGTGGTAATGCTGTTAATTATGGTGCCGGCATTTATGGAATTGTAGGATTGCGTGAGCAGGTCGTGGGGAATAGGCGAAGAACCATATGGATAAAAATTATGTTAAGGGAGGAAAAAGTGATGAACCAATTAAAGAAAGTGAAAGAATTTTGGGCAAATGAGGATGGAATGGGAACCGTGGAAATCATTTTAATTATCGTGGTATTGGTGGGATTGGTGTTGATTTTTAAAGAGCAGATAACCAACATTATCAATTCCCTGTTCTCAAAGATCTCCTCACAGACAGAACAAGTATGAAAAAGAAAGGGCTGGACGCATATCTCACCATTTTCTTTACCCTATTGTTGATGGTATTTGTTGCCCTGAGTCTAATGTTAATTGAAGGAGTTCGCTCCAATGCCATGCGTCTGGAACTGGAAATTGCCTTTGATACAGCCCTGGACAGTACTCTTGCACAATATCATAAGGCGTTGTTTGAACGATACGACCTGCTGGCAGTGGATTCCTCCTATGGTGGGAGGGAGGCAGGGATTTACCAGACAGAGAAGAAGCTGTCAGATTATTTTCAAGCCAATCTATCCTATACAAATCCCCAAAAGCAATTTTGGAAAAAGGACTTTCTGGCGATGAAGGAGGGCTGCCTGGAGATTCTGGGTGTCACCTGTCTGACGGACGCAGAAGGCCGGGTGTATCGGAAACTATGCTGTGAAAGTGCCCGAAATGACTTTGGCCTGATGGAATTAGAACAGCTAAAGAACTGGAGCCAGGTGGTGACACAAAATCATTTGGACCAGGGAACCATTTCCCGGGATAGAGAGGAGCTTGTAACCCAGCTGGAGGAGCAGTGGAAACAAAAGGAGGTAGTCGAGAAAAATCCGGAGCTTGAAAACCCCGTAAAGGAAACAAAGACTATGTTTACGCTGGGACTATCTAATCTGGTGCTATCTGAGGGAACTGTATCCAATAAGGGAGTCTTGAAGGATACCCTATATAGTTACCGATATCAGCGTGGGGAAAGTAGTGTGGGCAATTTACCCCTTTCTGAAGAGGAAACGGCCTTGGATAAGCTGCTGTTTGTTCATTATATGAATAGTCACTTTGGTTCCTATGGGGATATTGGTACAGGAATTCTGGAGTATGAGAGAGAGTATTTGGTATGTGGCAAGGATACGGATCGGGAGAATCTGGATGGGGTACTTCTTCGGATTTTTGGTATCCGAGAAGGTTTAAATGCAATGTATTTGTATACTGATAAGGAGAAATGCGCTCAGGCAGAGGCAATTGCCACAGCCGCTGCAGTTCTTGTGTTGCAGCCGGAGTTATCCCAGGTAATCAAGCAGGCATTGCTGCTCACCTGGATTTCGGCAGAGAGTGCCTGTGATGTAAAGAAGCTGGTGGATGGGAAAAAGGTTCCTTTTTACAAGAGCGCTGAAACCTGGAATACCGGGCTTACATCCGTTTTAAAGGGGTTATTTCAAGGCTCTGATGAAGAAGAAGGGAATGGGCTTGGGTATCAGGATTATGTATCCATTTTATTGTTTCTGACAGACGAGACAAAGCTATCCTACCGGGCCATGGACTTGACGGAAGGAAATCTGCGATTGCTGCCCAATCAGGATTCCTTCAGGTTGGATGCCTGTTATGTGGGGATTTCAGCCAGAAGCACTGTGGAAAGTGGTTTTGGATACATCAATTCTATAGAAAGAACTTATTTTTATTGACATTTTGAGTGGGGAGGTGTGGTGATGTTCTCTTTGTGTTTGCCGGTGGAAAGAAAGAAACCCAAGAAAGAAACCAAACAACAAAATACATTAAAAAATCCTTTCACCAACCTATTTATTCTATTTCTGAAATCTGCCATATTTCAGAAAATCTTACCCCAAACAAATTACACCAGGGCAAATGCAAAGGGAATATCACCACACCTTCACCACTCAAAAAGGATTGTTTCAGCAGCTATGACAGTAGAAGCCAGTCTTCTGTTACCACTGTTTCTGTTTTTCTTTTTTAATCTCATGTCTATTATGGAGATCATCTGCTTACACAGTAAGATACAGCTTGCCTTGTGGAATGCAGGCCACAAGCTGCAAATGATTGCTGTGATGGCCGAGGATGGAGAAAATACTGTTAGAACGAAAGCATTAGGTATGGTTGGAACTTCCCTGGTGCTTCGTAGTTACATTGTGGATTTTCTGGGCGAAGAGTATTTACAGGCAAGCCCTTTGGAACGGGGCAAGGACAGCCTGCTGTGTTTTCAGATGCCACAGGAGCAAGCCTCATGGGATTTGGATTTGAGAGTGGAGTACAGGGTAAAGCCTATGTTCTCCGTACCTGGCTTTCCATCCTTTCTCATGAACAATCGATATTATGCACACCCTTGGTGTGGGTACGATACCGAGAGGGAGGGACAGCAGGAGAAGCTCTATTACGTGACAGAAAATTCTCAGGTATACCATTTGCGCACCTCCTGCTCTTATCTGAATCTATCCGTGAGAAAGGTGGTAGCTAAGGACTATTTTGAGCAAGCGAAAAAGGAGGGGCTAGTGATAAAGGCTTGTCAGAGGTGTAAAAGGCAGAAGGATACAGGGTGGCTCTTTGTAACCCAAGAGGGGGATAGCTATCATAAGGCCATTACTTGCAGTGCATTGAAACGAACCATTTATACAATATCGGATAGCAGCGGATATCGGCCCTGTGGCCGATGTGCGAAAGGAGGATTAGGTGAAGCAGGTGAGTAGTATGGGAGTTCTTCTTATTTTGACATTAATGTCATATTATGATTTAAAGGAAAAAGCATATCCCCTTTGGTGTATAGGACTTTTCGGTTTTTATTGTGTTGTTTTATGTGGGGGAGCTCTTGTATCTGGGGAAATTCGTTGGGAACAGATGCTTTTGGGATTGTTACCGGGAGGCTTTTTACTGCTTTTAGCAGGGTGCACAGGACAGGTCGGTATAGGAGATGGCCTGGCTTTATGTAGCTTGGGTTTGCTCTATGGATGGAGGGAAAGTCTTATCTATTTGTTCGCAGGTCTATGCTTATCAGCGGTATATTGTATGTTTCTCATATGGAAAAGACGGGCAAAGAAAGACACTCGATTTGCATTTTTACCGTTTTTGGAGGGAGGGTATATTTTGTGCTACATACTAGGGGTTTGAAAAGGATGAAAGCGTATATGAGTGTGGAGGCGTCCATGCTGATGCCTTTCGTGCTATCTGTTTTATTCTTTCTGTTATATGCGTTCTTTTTGGTTTACAATAGATGCTTGGCAGAATTTGATATGGGACATCTGTTAGTGACAGCTGTCCGCTCTGAAGGAAATGTGAATGAGATTGCAGAAATTGTTTTACAAGAAGAGAGGGCTATACAAAAGGAAAAGTACTATGGCTATCATCAGACAGAAATGACTTCAGAGCTTAAAAATGGCAAGGTTTCTTTGGAGCAAAGGGGGAGGTTGGACTTTCCGGGTACAAGAAGCTGGGAGCTTAGGGTAAGCTATCAGGCGGCCTTTTATCGACCAGCCCATAGACTTAGGCAGTGGAATAGGATAAAGGAGGTATCATCATGCATTAGAAAGGAGAATCAGGAATATGTTAAAAATGGATTACATACACAATCTTCAGGCGAACTATCAGCGAATTGAGGTGGGTCAGGAAACCCAGGGGAGATACCAATATAACATCATCGACAGGGGAGGTATACGAGGACTTTTGGACTGTAGTACCCGATATGTAGATGGGAAGACATATTTGTACTATGATATTACTTCGAAACAGACCATTCATCATATGTTTCAGTCCGCTACCATTACCAGAGGCTGGATATTGGATTTCTTTGCATCCTTTAAGAGTGTTTTAGAGGAGCTGTATCGTTTTTTGCTGGACGAAGAAAACCTATTGCTTAGTCCTCAGTATATTTATCAGGAGGTAGAGCAGAATCGTTTTTATTTCACATATCTGCCATACAAGGAGGAAATGGAGGAGGTAACACCTGATTCTCTGGAGAGTCTGTGTGCTTTTTTGGTGGAACGCCTGGATTACAACGACTCGAAACTGGTGGAATCCATGTATCGAATTTTTGATCAGATCTCTCAAAACAAGATGGCCTATGTGAAAACAGCTCTTTGGAAGGAGCTGGAAAATCTGGAAACAGAGGGTTTAGCAAAGAGTGGAAGGCTTATGCCAGAGAAGGTAGTGGAGGGAAAGGAAGACTCTCAGGTGGACAGGAGGTTTGTAGCCGAGACAAGGGATGAGAAGGAGCGTCCCACTGTTTACAGAGCCTTGGAGGAGAGTAGAGAACAGGCAAAAAAATCGGATAAGCGAGGAATTATGAATCTCTTTGACTTAAAAAAGAAAAAGGAAAAAGAAGAAGAGGAAAAACAAAAATATGAGGAACAGATTATGCGGATGATGGAGGCAAGCTATGTGGCCGAGCCTGAAGGCTATTTGGAGAAGGAGGAAAGGACCATGCTGCTATCTACGCCCTCCGGAATGGGGGAGGAACGCAGATTTCTCTTAGGGGAAAACGGCTCCGTTTTAAAGGAATTAGGAAAAAGTGATTACCTAATCGGCAAGGCAAAGGATAAGGCAGACATTTATCTGACAGATATGTCAGTAAGTAGGCTGCATGCGAGAATCATCTGGGATAATGGGGAATACTTCCTGGAGGATTTAAATTCCACCAACGGAACCTTTATCAATCAGGAAAAATTAGCGGTTTATCAAAAAAAGCCAATCCAGGTGGGAGATGAGATAAAGCTGGGAGGAGTCAGCTTAAGCTTTCGTTGAGGTTTTCCGGTAGTAGGAGCCAACATTCTTGACATCTCGGGACCTTTTCATTAGTATGGTATAGGAAGTTTTAAGGTGAATCTTTGTGGATTTGGAGAAGTGAGAAGGAAGGTTATATGAGTCAGTTTCAGAGTCTTAGAGAAAAGTATAAGGAATTTCACTATCATTCCTACCAGATTGACAGGCAGCCCGGTGAATATCGAATCACATTTCACTTTGAGATTCCGGGGCTTTGTGAATTTCATCCGAAATGGGTCTTTCCCCGCATTCGAGAGGTAGATGAGGAGATACTTTCTGTTCTGGCCTTTCATCTTGGCATGGTGGAGACCATTAGCTATTGGAAATGCGCTTGTCCCCCAAAGCTTTATGTAGATTGTGGATTTCTTTCAGAAAACCAGATTGCCTGGTGGAAAAAGCTGTATTTTGAAGGCTTGGGCGAGTTTTTGTACAGAAACGGAATTGCTACAACAAAAGAGGAACTGGTAGAGATTATTTCTCTGGGCGAAGAGAAGGAGAGATTGACAATCCGGGGAATGGAAGGCTGTCTGGTACCGGTAGGAGGGGGCAAGGATTCGGTTGTCTCTTTAGAGCTATTGAAGGACTATGGCATCACCACATACAATATTAACGATATCCCCTCTGTCAAAAGTGTGGTTGAAGTGTTTGACGGAGGAAGGAACTCTTATAGCGTAAAGCGCATCCTGGATAAGGAGTTGCTGGAGCGAAACAAGGAAGGCTTCCTAAACGGACATACACCCTTTTCTGCCATTGTGGCTTTTTCCGGTTATATCAGCGCGTATTTGACCGGAAAGCAATATATTGCCTTATCCAATGAAACCAGTGCCAATGAAAGCACCGTTTGGGATTCCAATGTAAACCATCAGTATTCCAAGAGCTTTGAGTTTGAACTGGATTTTATGAGCTATATGGATGGGGTGGCAGATTCAGAGATTCAGTATTTTAGTCTATTAAGACCTCTGTGTGAGCTTCAGATAGCAAAGCTCTTTGCCGGTTTTACCAAGTACCATTCTGTATTTCGAAGCTGCAACGTGGGTAGTAAGCAGGGAATCTGGTGCAATGCCTGTGCAAAGTGTCTTTTTGTCTACATTATTTTATCGCCATACCTATCAGAGGAGCAAATGCTGGGTATTTTTGGGGAAAACTTATTGGATAAGGAAGAGCTGGAGAAAGAGTTTTGTGAACTCACGGGCCTTTCCCCCAATAAACCTTTTGAGTGCGTGGGTACCAGACGGGAGGTTTTAGATTGTCTGGGAGAGTATCTTAAGAGGGGAAGACCCGGAGTGTTACCCCGGCGGTATCGGGAGTATATCCTGAAGAACTCCCTGCCTATTCAGGAACTGGAACAGTCCTGGGTGCTGGAAAATCAGGTACCCCAGCAGTTTCAGGCCATCTTAAAGGAGAAGTTGACATGTCTGTCATAAACAAGCTTAATGGCAAGAGAATTTTAATATGGGGCTATGGAAGAGAGGGAAAGTCTACGGAGAATTTCCTCAACAACCACTGTACGCCCGCTTCTGTCAAAGTATTTGAAGGGAAGCTGGAGGACATTGCTGTAGAGAACTACGACTATATCATAAAAAGCCCGGGGATTCCCGCCCTACACCTGGGGGAGCAATTCTTATCTCAAACCAAGCTGTTTTTGGAGGAGTTTTCAGGTCAAGTCATTGGCATCACAGGCACAAAGGGCAAAAGTACCACCTCGACTATGCTGTATGAAACATTGAAGGCCTGTCTGGATCGTCCTGTGTTGTTAGTGGGGAATATTGGCTTGCCCTGTCTGGATTATTATGATGAGATTACTGAGGATACAGTCATTGTATTTGAGTTATCCTGCCATCAGCTGGCAGATTGTACCATCTCTCCCCACATCGGTGTTTTCCTCAATTTGTATGAGGAGCATTTGGATTATTATAAAGAGATGGCAGAGTATTATAAAGCAAAGTGTAATGTGGCTGCCAATCAAACCCCTTCTGATGTAGCATATATAGGAGAGCAGGTGCCGCCCTTTGAGACAAAGGGAAGAAGGGTTATTATTTCTCCGGACGAGAAAGTGGACTTTCGTTTGAACATCCCGGGAGCACACAATCAATACAATGCAGAATTTGTGAGAAGAATTGCGGTTAACGAGTTTGGCTGTGACGAAGAACAGGTTAAGCAGGTGTTATCAGAGTTTACAGGCTTGCCCCATCGCCTCCAGTACATTGGGACAGTAGAGGGAGTGGAGTATTATGACGACTCGATTTCCACAATTCCTGAGGCAACCATTGCGGCCGCAGGCAGTATTCCCAGAGTAAAGACTATCATTCTAGGAGGTATGGACCGTCATATTGAATATACCGGTCTTGTAGCATTTATCCGAGAGAATCCGGACATCCGGTTTGTCCTGGCATACGAAACCGGTGCACGAATTTATGAGGAGGCTATGGCGCCCCAAAACTGCTATTTGGTATCCGATTTAAAGGAAGCGGTCACTCTGGCAAAGCAGATCACACCCTCCGGAATGAGCTGTGTCTTGTCTCCGGCAGCAGCCTCCTATGGCTATTTTAAGAATTTTGAGGAACGGGGAGAACGATTCAAAGAATTTGTTCAGAATACGAAAAGAGGTAACTAGAATGAATCCCACAGCGTTATTAAAAATTATGAATGCAAAAGGAAAATTTGAAAAGAACCACCCGAAGTTTATGGCGTTCTTGCAGATGCTGTTTTCCAGACCCATGGAAGAGGGCACCATCATAGAAGTAACCCTTACCAGACCCGGGGAGGAACCGGTAAGGGCGAATCTAAAGGTTTTGAAAGAAGATTTGGAGCTTTTGCAGGATTTAAAGGATATCCGATAAGGTAATGAAGGGCTGCATCAAGGCAAGACCTTAGATATTCTCGGTATCATTCCAGCTCATCATAACCCTGATAAAAGGAACCAATACGGCAGCAGCCTTATCATGGGAACGGGAGGTGGGGTGATAATCACTGACCAATCCATCACTCTCTATTTGAGGCGGGATATGCAGAGCATAAAGCTTTGTATCTCCGGTCTCTTTTTTGTATTCCTCTACGGTATTTACAACTGTGGGGTAGAGTCTGTCCCCCATGAGTCCCAAGATACAGAAGATGGTTGCGTTGGGATTTTTACAGCGAACCTCCTTGAGGAATTGAACATAGTGATGCTTGTAGTCTAACTGTTTTTCAAGGGTATCCTGGCAGAAGCTGTCATCGTTGGTCCCTAGATTTATGACAATAGCGTCAGGCTGGAATCTGCTAAAATCCCAAGCCAGTTCGGCAGGTTTCACACTGTCCCCAAAGGTATCATTGCTAAAGCCGTAATACGGATAAAAGTTTGGAAGCTGCTGCTCCTTCACCTGGATGCTTGGGTTATCTGTGTAGCCGGAAATAATACCATAGCCACTGATGGAAAAGATGGAATAATCCGCATCCAGTGCAGAAACCGTCTTGTAGGAATAGGACTTTGTCACATCCTCCGTAGCAGTAGAGAAAGGATGAGTGAAATCTTCGTCATCCACACCGTAACCACAGGTAATGGAATCTCCGATAATCTCAAGCTTGCGCTTCTTTGCAGGAGTGGGAGCAAGGACTGCCTCCTCATCTGTCTCTATGGGGCAGAGAGCAAGTGTGGACATGGCACACTCGGAGAGCTTTAACAAGCGAATGGTACAGGTGACAGGGGTTTCCTCGTCTAGGATGACATGTTTCTTTTCCTTTTGGTCTAAGACCTCGTCAAGGATACGAACATCGTCTTTATATATGGCATAACGGGCATAGTTCTGGGCGTTATCCTTTATGGTTGAGGCAGTAGAGCCCTGCACTGTGAAGGCAAGAGATGTTCCGGTAAAGGTAAACTCAATGCCGGTTGCAGACAAGCTCAACCACAGTTTTTCATCCTGTATGTAGGTTCTTCCAAGTAACTTTACATGTTCTTCCCAGGCAATCCATTGTTTCATTGGCATTCTCCTTATATTTAAGATGTTTGAGTTTGAAGGTATCTTAAGTATGATACCTGCGGATTGTTACACATCAAACGATTACAATCTCGCTTATTATAAGCCATATCACAAAATTTTAGAATATTTTTAGTATAATATTTTTCTCTTTTTATACATAGTTTCTTGCATCGTGGTATAATCAAAGCGTGTAAACGGTCTGTGAAGCAGGAGGATGTTATGAAATTAAGAACCAGACTAAGGGTTATCTTTTTTGCCATTATTATTATGCCTTTATTGCTGACGGTCTGTGCTTTTGTCCTGATTGGCAGTTATCTGTATTACGAAAGCGGTGGAAGAGTTTCCTTTTTCCCGGCAGGGGAAAGTTCGATTTCCGAAAGTTTTCATGAATTCATTGGTGGGTTTGACCTAGTCTATGAAAAAGTGTGGGAAGATATGGAGGGGGACACCTCCAAGCTACAGGACAGGAACTATCTGGAGCGAATAGACAAGGACCTGATAAAGGGCTCCTCCTACATTGTTGTGCGTAAGGGTGAGGCTGTATTTTACGCCAGAGATGTTAAGAATGCGGAGAAGATATTAAGCCAGCTTCCGGAATATGCGGATATTCCTCAGGACAGTCCGGGATTTTTCTATCCGGAACTGGAGCGGTATGTAAAGCAACTGGATTTTCGCTTTGATGACGGTGCCCAGGGTAGCATGTTTATTATCTCCCGCACCAATACCATGATTTCCAAGCATCTTTTGATCGATATGTTTATTGCTATTGTTCTGATCTTGGTATTTACCAGTATGATGTTTACCAGGGGAATCAGCAAGAGCATTATCGGTCCGGTGGACCAGTTAAACATCGCCATGAATAAAATCCGAGACGGCGATTTAGACTATAGCTTAAAGACAGACCTGACAGGTGAGATGGGCAATCTGTTTACCAATTACGAGGATATGCGCCTGCGGTTAAAGGAATCCGCTGAGGAAAAGAAACAGCACGAAAGAGAGAACAAGGAATTAATCAGTAATATTTCCCACGATTTGAAGACCCCCATAACAGCCATCAAGGGTTATGTGGAAGGGATTATGGATGGGGTTGCGGACACACCGGAGAAGGTAGACCGTTATATTAAGACAATCTACAATAAAGCCAATGATATGGACAAGCTTATCAATGAGTTGACACTGTACTCCGGTATTGATAATAATAGAATGGTATATAATTATCATAAAATCAATGTTGCGGATTATTTTGACGACTGCGTGGAGGAAGTAGGTCTGGACCTGGAGGCCAAGGGAATTGAGCTGGAATATACCAATCTGGCAGAACCTGACACGATTGTCATAGCTGACCCGGAGCAGATGAAGAAGGTTGTTAATAATATTATCAGCAACAGTGTAAAATATATGGACAAACCCAAGAGAAAGATTGCGATTCGTATCTTAGATGAGGTGGATTCCATACGGGTGGAGATTGAGGACAACGGAAAGGGCATCGCCCAAAAGGATCTGCAGCGCATCTTTGAGCGATTCTACCGAACGGACACCTCCAGAAATTCAGCCCAGGGCGGAAGTGGTATAGGCTTGTCCATCGTCAAGAAAATCATTGAAGACCATGGCGGCTATATATGGGCCACCTCCAGGGAAACGGAAGGCACCTGTATGCATTTTGTGTTGAGAAAATATGTAGAGCTTCCCATTGATAAAGAAAGCGAGGTAATTTCATAATGAGTAAGATACTGATTGTTGAGGATGAGAGTGCGATTGCAGATTTAGAGCGGGATTATCTGGAGCTCAGCGGATTTGAGGTGGATATCGAGAATTCCGGTATCAGCGGTCTGGATGCAGCTATTCATAAGGATTACAATTTGGTAGTTCTGGATCTGATGCTTCCTGAGATGGATGGGTACGAGGTCTGCAGGAGAATCCGTGAGGAAAAGGATATCCCCATCCTGATGGT
The DNA here is from genome assembly GCA_945834545.1 of uncultured Lachnospiraceae bacterium. Lineage (GTDB taxonomy): Bacteria > Bacillota > Clostridia > Lachnospirales > Lachnospiraceae > Acetatifactor. Next base: position 28,179 of record CAMAHO010000005.1, read on the forward strand.
ATCTGCGAAAAAGGATGATATTGACAAGATACGAGGTTTGGGATTAGGAGCAGATGATTACATGACCAAGCCCTTCAGCCCCAGTGAGCTGGTAGCCAGAGTGAAGGCACATTTGGCAAGGTACGAGAGGTTGGTGGGAACCAATCCCAAATCGATCAATGACATTGTGGAAATTCGGGGCATCCGTATCGATAAGACAGCCAGAAGGGTATATGTGGACGGAGAGGAGAAGGTCTTTACCACCAAGGAATTTGACCTGCTCACATTCCTGGCGGAGAATCCCAATCACGTTTTCACCAAGGAAGAGCTATTCCGTGAAATCTGGGATATGGAGTCCATCGGCGATATAGCCACCGTCACGGTGCACATCAAAAAGATTCGTGAGAAGATAGAGAAAAACAGCACAAAACCGGAATATATCGAGACCATCTGGGGTGTGGGGTATCGGTTTAAGGTGTAACGGGAAATTCTTATGAGTTTCATACAATAACTCTTGACTTTTATACCATAATAGGCTATATTGATATCAGTAACTATTACTGATTTTGAAAAAGGAATGTTATGGTAAAATATTCGCGACAGAGGGAGTGTATTTTACGAAATCTTCAAAGCAGGAAAGACCATCCCACAGCTGATATGGTATATGAAAGCGTACGTTGTGAGGAGCCAAATATCAGTTTGGGAACAGTGTACAGAAATCTGTCTCTCTTGTCAGAGACAGGACAGATTCTCAAGATTTCTACGGGAAATGGTCCGGATCACTTTGATGGATTTACACATCCCCACACACACTTTATTTGTAAACGCTGCGGAAATGTTTTGGATTTAGAAGGCTTTTCTGCAACAAACCCGATTGACCAGGCCTCTGTGCACTTTGATGGGAGAATTGATGATTATGAGCTTAAATTCTTCGGAAGCTGCGCAGAATGCCTTTCAATAAAGAAATAAAAATATGATAAAAATAATTTTAGGAGGATTTTAAAATGGCAAAATGGGTATGTCCAGTATGTGGTTATGTTCATGAAGGAGATGCAGCACCTGCAGAGTGTCCTGTATGTCACGTAAGTGGCGAGAAATTTAAGAAGGTTGAAGGCGAGCTTACACTTGCTGCAGAGCATGAGTTTGGTGTATACGGCAAGACCGTAAAGAACAACCCTGATATCAGCGAAGAAGACAAGAAATTTATCTTCGAGCAGCTTAAGGCTAACTTTGAAGGAGAGTGCTCCGAGGTAGGTATGTACCTTTGCATGGCAAGAGTTGCTCATCGCGAGGGTTATCCTGAAATCGGTTTATACTGGGAGAAGGCAGCTTACGAAGAAGCAGAGCATGCTGCAAAGTTTGCTGAACTGTTAGGCTCCGATTTGGAAGGCAAGATGACCGCTTCCACCAAGGAAAACCTTGCTTGGAGAGTAGATTGCGAATTCGGTGCAACTGCCGGTAAATTTGACCTTGCTAAGTGTGCAAAGATGAATAACCTTGACGCTATCCATGACACCGTTCATGAGATGGCTCGTGACGAGGCTAGACATGGAAAGGCTCTCAAGGGCTTACTGGAGAGATACTTTGGTTAAGCTACAAGCCATGCAATAAAAAAGAAAGAGTACATCGTGAGAGCTTGCTCGCAATGATGTACTCTTTTCTTTTTATTATACGGCGCCAGCCGTCCATGAAATAGCCCGAAGGGCTATGAATGGTGCATGGCTTGACTTTATAGGGCGAAAGCCCGACATGAAATAGGCAGGACCAGGGGGACGGTAAAAAATGGCTTTTTTACTGTCCCCCCTGGTCCTTAGTCCTTTGTCCTTATTTAGATGTAGCGGGAAGGTTACTCAGATTGTTGTCGTCCGTACCGTCCGGGATAGACTTCAGGTATTCGGTATTGCCACGATGGGCTACTCCTACACCCTTTATTTCCCCCTGTTTTGCCAGATGAACTCCTTCATCTTTCGAAACAGTGCTGCCGTCGGAAAGCTGATATCCGGTAATTTTGCCGCTTTCCTTCACCAGCCCTACGATATCCTTAGCATTTTGCTTTGGAGTAGGTATCTCGTCCAGAGTGTTCTTTGCTAATGCATTCGTGAATTCTTGATCCTTCATAAGTTATATCCCCTATTCATAAAATTTGAAAACCTAATACTATTTTTTCTAACCTTTCGGGGAATATTCAGGTAAAATACGGAAGAAAAATCCACAAAACTCCATAGGATTATGTTACATTTAAAGTGCTTAAATCCACCGGACGATGCTTGGCTGTATAGCTGTCACATACAACCTTTATCACGCTAACGATGGAAACTAACTTTTCATTGAATTCGAAATCCTTCCCGCTTACAGTTTTCATAAGAAGAGTCAGAGCCTTTTCTTTTTCTGACACATCTGTCACGATGGAGGCCTTTCCAAAGCCCATAAGGGAATAGTAGGAGTAACCGTACTGGCAAGGCAGCTTTCCGGGAAGGAGCAGGCCATCACAGTCAAGCTGGGCACAGCAAGCTGGATTTTTTCGGATAACCTCCAGCTTTCTTCCCTCCAGGGCGCCATGCATGTAGAAAATCAGTTTTCCATCCTCAAAGCAATAGCCATAGTTCATAGGAACCACATAGGGCATACCGTCCTCCACCAGCCCAAGGTGGACAACCATGGCAGTATCTAAAATATGTAAAATCTCTTGCATATCGGTGACTTCGCGGTCTCTTCGTCTCATACGTTTTATCCTTTCGTAATTGGAGTAGATTGAATCTTCGTTCAGTATAACATAGTGTGACAGAAAGTAGGACCAGGGGGACGGTAAAAAAGCCATTTTTTACCGTCCCCCTGGTCCTAACTTTCATAATCTGCTACTTGTAAACTGAAGGCAATTCCTTTAGAATAAAGCTACATAAGATTATTTGGAGGTACAAGCAATATGATACTTGAGAGAAGACCCGATGATATGGTCAGAATCACCACTCCCGAACTGGCAAATGCATTTATTGATGAGCAGGTGAAAGCACTCCGTGCACAGATTGGAGACAAGAAGGTGCTTCTTGCTTTATCCGGTGGTGTAGATTCTTCTGTTGTGGCAGCACTTTTAATCAAAGCCGTTGGTGATCAGCTAATCAGTGTTCATGTAAATCACGGTTTGCTTCGAAAGGGTGAACCGGAACAGGTAATTG
>CAMAHO010000006.1 GCA_945834545.1 uncultured Lachnospiraceae bacterium
GGAGATGGCGCCCACTGTGTGCTTCGCATGGACAAGACTACCGATTCCTACCACGAGCTGATTGGCTATATGGTGATGATAGAGGATGTGACAGCTAAGGTTGAAATGATGACCAATCTGGAACAGGCAAACCATACCAAGAGCGTCTTTTTGGCAAATATGAGCCACGAAATCCGGACGCCTATGAATTCCATCCTGGGATTTTCAGAGCTGTTGTTATTGGAGGATATGACAAATAAGCAAAAGGAATATATCGATAATATCAGAGAATCCTCTTACAACCTGCTGGGAATTATCAACGAGGTTTTGGATATATCCAAGCTGGATGCAGGAAAGGAAGTGCTGGCTGAAACCGATTACGGCATGATAGAGCTTTTGCAGGGTCTCGTTATGCAGTTTTCCACTACGGCCCAGAGGAAAGGGCTTTCCTTCCAGACTATGCTGGACAGCAACCTTCCCAAAAGACTTCATGGAGATGAGGCAAAAATCAGAGCCATTATCAGCCATGTTATGAAAAATGCCATTATGTACACAGAAAAGGGATATGTGGCTGTAGAGGTACGCTTGAAGGCAATCAATCCCACCGCCTGTGCCATTGAGATACAAATCAGAGATACGGGTATTGGAATTAAGCAGGAGGATATTGAGTATATTTTTGATCCCTTTGCCCAGGTAAACCACAATATTCATGAGAAACTGGAAGGTACAGGCTTAGGACTTAGCATTGCCAAGGGCTATTTGGAGCTGATGAAGGGTTCCATTGCTATGGAGAGCGAGGTAGGCAAGGGCACCACGGTTACCATTGAAATACCACAGCAGATTGTGGACAGAACTCCCAGTGGCATAACCAAATTACATATTGTAAAGCAGCAGGAATCTGAGATTACCCAGAATAATTATGGTGGTATCCCGGTATTAGCCGTAGATGATAATGAGGTAAATCTGAAGGTTATCACCAAGTGTCTTGAGTGCTATGGGCTGAATGTAGATGTGGCCATCAGCGGGGAAATTGCTATCCAAAGATGCCGGGAGAAGCAGTATGCCATTGTCTTTATGGATCAGATGATGCCGGAGATGGATGGAATAGAAGCTATGAGGAAAATCCGCAATCTGCAGGAAATGCCTTGCTATGGCTTTGGCGGAGACAGCAAGATTATTGCCCTTACTGCAAATGCGGTAAAGGGAACCAGGGAAGAGCTTCTGGGTATTGGCTTTGACGAGTATCTGGCTAAGCCTGTGGAATTTGCAAAGTTAGAGGAAATGCTGAGCCGTTTCTTACAGGGAAGGAAGGTGGAGAGTGCAGCACCCTCCCAGAAGCTTCCTGATGCAGAAATGGAAAACAGCGTTGGGACTTCCAAGATGAATCACACCGTGGAAACCGATTCTAAGGCAGGAGAGCCGTCTAAGGAGTGGGAGCTTCCCGGTATCAATTTTGAAAAAGGATTAAAGCTGTGTGGCGGTGAAAAAGACAGCTATCTGGAGATTATGAAGCTGTTAGTGGAAAGCTGTCGTAAGAAGCTGGTCACTATGGAAGGTCAGTGGAATACTGATTTGCAGGGCTTTCAGATTGATATCCATGGGGTTAAGGGAATGTGCTACAATGTAGGAGCTGACACTATGGGGGATAAGGCAAAGGTATTGGAGATGGCTGCCCGGTCCAAGGATGTGCAGGCAATCGAGGATGGCTATGCAGGTTTTAAAGAGGAGCATCTTGCCTTCCTACGTGTATTGGAGGAGTTTCTTCATACGCAAGGCCTGGAAGTAGAAAAAGAACAGGCTGGTTTTGATTTTGAGACAAGTCTCAGAAAGTTGTTAAAGGCAACCTCGGAGTACGATTTTCCTGCCATCCAAAAGGAGATGGAGGTGCTTGCAGCCGGCGCTATGACAGAGGAGCAGCAAGAGACGGTAGACAAGCTTCAAGAGCTTTCGGAGGAAATGGATATTGAACAGATGGAGGCACTCCTTGAGGGCTTGCTACAGAATAAGGCAGACTAGAGTAGAAATGGGGGAACTACATTGATACAGGATTCTTTTGAAACCATGAATTTGGCTCTGGAGATGATTCTGATCTTTGATACGTCGGGAAGAATCATGTTTGGGAACACAAGAGCACAGAAATTGTTGGAATATGATCAGTTGGAAGACTTGCAAATTCAGGAAATCTTTCCGGACATTCTTGTCACGGAGGACGGAGATTTTACTTGGAAGGAGTCAGAACAGGATCTTGGAAGCGAGCAGAACGCCTACCGAAAGAACAAAACCTGTTTTTCCGTGCTGGCTCGTATCAGCAAAGTCAATTCAGAGGGACAGAGGCTCTACATCTGTATGGCAGTGGATAACACCATCCAGAATTATTTTGCCCACAGGGCGCAGATGGCGGATGAACAGAATCAGTCCGCCCAGCAGATGAAGAGCCAGTTTGTGGCTACAGTTACCCATGAGCTTAGAACGCCGGTAAACGGTATCTTGGGAAATGTTCAGACCCTGATGGGCATGGAAAATGATCCGGCGAAGCAGGGCCTGCTTGCCTTGATGGAGAGAGGCTGCAGGGATATGCACGCCATTATCAATAATATCCTGGACTTTTCGAAACTGGATGCAGGAAAGCTGGAATTAGATGAAAAGGAATTTGTGCTCCGTGATCTGATGGATTATATTAAATCTAATCACATCAACAAGATTACAGATAAGGGCCTGGGATTTTTTATGAACATCTCCCCGGAGGTGCCGGAAAAGGTGATTGGAGATGAACTGAGAATCGGACAGGTGTTAAACAACTTCCTTTCCAATGCCACCAAGTTTACCGCCACCGGTAAAATTATGGTGGAGGTTGTAAAGACGGCCCAGATGGGAGACCGGGTGGAGCTGTTCTTTATGGTGATGGATACAGGAATCGGTATCAGCAAAGAAAACCAGGATAAGCTGTTTAAGAGCTTCTCTCAGGTAGATTCCAGCACCTTCCGCAAGTACGGGGGTACCGGCTTAGGTCTTAGTATTTGTAAGCAGCTGGTGGAAATGATGGGAGGCAATGTGCATGTAGAGAGCGAAGAGAATAAGGGCTCCGTTTTCTCCTTCCACATCTGGATTAAGGTTCCCACAGAGGAGGGAGAGGTCTTAGATACGGATATGCACGCCTATCAGGTGCAGATTCCTACCATGGATATGTTGGAGGATACCAGCAAATCTATGCAGTATGGCACGGAAGAAAACAGGGAAGAGCTGCAAAAGAAGTTGTCCAAGCTAATCCTTTGTATTGAAATGAAAAACTGGGAAAAAGCGGAAATGTTCATGGAAGGTATCAGACAGCTGACAAACGAGGCGCCGAGAGAGATTAAGAGTTTGTCATTACGGTTAAAGATGTCTGTTCAAAAGGAAGATTATGAGAAGGCACTAGAGGCCTACAACCTGTTTGCAGAGAGTCTGGAGAAAGGGGAAAGCATAGAATAATGTCTGAACAAAAGAAGGAAAAGATTTTGATCGTGGATGATGTGGAAGCCAACAGAATGGTGTTAAAGGATATCATCAGTCAAATGGGATATCAACCCTTGTTAGCCGAGAACGGGGTTCAGGCGTTAAAGATTGTGGAGCGGTTTTTCCCACAGCTTATCATTTCCGATATTGCTATGCCCCAGATGGACGGACTGGAGTTGTGTGAGAGATTAAAAAGAGACCCCAGAACAAGAGATATTCCCATCCTGTTTTTGTCTGCCTACGCAGATGCCAGTGATGTCGTAAAGGGCTTTGAGATTGGTGGCGTGGACTATATCGTGAAGCCCTTCCTGCCGGAGGTAGTGAAAGCGAGGATAAGCTTGCACCTGAAGCTGTACGAAACCCAGCAGGAGTTGTCAAAATCCAACCGTATGCTGCAGACCTCAGTGAAGGAGCAGTTAAAGATGCTGGAGCAGGAGAAGAAAAATGTTTTGTATGCCCTGGTGCGAGTGGCCAGAGAAAATGATGCTTTTGGTTCAGAACATTTGGAGAGAATGTGCTATAATTGCCATGTGTTGTCCGAGGCGTTACAGCTGACACCGGAGTATGGTAGCAAGATTTCAGACGATTATGTGGAGGTGCTGGCCTTGGCTGCACCCCTGTGTGACCTTGGGAACGTGGGGATACCGAAGGAAGTTTTGCAGAAGGTGGATCCTTTGGAGGAACAGGACCTGGATCTCATTCGAAGACATACCATCATTGGCGGCAATATCATCGATGATGTTCAAAAGACAGGGGAGTACAATGAGTTCCTGAAAATGTCTTATGATATTGCAAGGTTTCATCATGAATATTATGATGGTAGTGGTTATCCCGAGGGAAGAAAGGGCGACGAGATTCCTCTTGCAGCCCAGATTGTATCCGTAGTGAGTGCGTTTTGTGCGATTACCGAGAAGAGAGTATATAGAGACGCTTTTTCCAGAGAAGAAGCCATAGAGATGATTAATAAGCAGAGTGGAATCAAGTTTAATCCTCGTATCTGTGAGGTGTTGGCAATGATTTACCGACAGCTTCATTAGTTAGGGGAGGGACATACAAGGTCCGGACCAGAGCCGGGGGAGTAACATGAACGATATTGAATTTGACCGAATTAACAGATACATACACACTAGGTATGGGATTGATTTGTCCGGAAAGAAGGAAATCGTGGATGGGCGTTTGACCAATATGCTCAGACACAGGGAGTTTCGTTCTTATATGGAATATATGGATGCAGTAGAAAAGGATACCTCCGGTAATCTGGAAAAGGAGTTAGTCAATCTGCTTACTACCAACCATACCTATTTTATGCGGGAATTTGAACATCTGGAATTTCTGAAGGCTAAGATTCTTCCTTATTTAAAGGAGAAGGAGAGGCTGTCCAAGGACTTGAGAATCTGGTGCGGGGCGTCCTCCTCAGGAGAGGAACCCTATATGATAGCCATGACCGTGCTGGACTTTTTTGGGTTAGAGAAGGATGCCTGGGATACCCAGATACTAGCCACTGATATAGACACCAAGGTGCTTCAAATGGCTATAAAGGGGGAGTACTCCAAGGAAGCTGTAGCCGGGCTGCCGGAGAATTGGAAAAGAAGATATTTTACAACCAAGGATGGAGAGACCTATCAGGTTTCCCAGGAGCTGAAAAAGGAAGTGCTGTTTCGACAGTTTAACCTGATGGAACCCTTTCCCTTTCGCAGAAAAATGCATGTCATTTTTTTGCGGAATGTGATGATATATTTTAACCAGGAGACGAGATTGGAGCTTGTGAAAAAAATCTATGATTTTCTGGAGCCGGGGGGATATTTTATCGTAGGAAAAACAGAGACCATAGACAGAGGGCAGGTTCCCTTTGAGATGGTGATGCCCTCTGTGTTTCGAAAGAGCTTGTAAAGTAGAATGAATTCGGGGAGGATGAGAGCGTGGCTGAAATAAAGGTCTTGGTCGTGGAAGACTCATTGGTTTTTCGCAACCTCTTAGTAAGTTACATAAACAGGGTGCCTGAGCTTAAGGTAGTTGCCGAGGCAAATGACCCCTATGAAGCAAGGGATATGATCATCAAGCACAATCCGGATGTTATGACCTTGGATATTGAACTGCCAAGGATGGACGGTATCGAGTTCCTGAGCAAGCTGATGCCCCAGTATCCGGTGAGAACGGTAGTTATTTCCGCATTAAGCGACAGGGTATTTGATGCCTTAAATGTAGGAGCGGTGGATTTTGTTGCAAAGCCCATCAGTACAGACAGGCAAGGCTTGAATGAGTTCTTAACCCATGAGCTGCCGGAGAAAATCCTGGCGGCTTCCAGGGCAAAGCTTTGGGGAAGCCCTGTTGGAAAGAGACTGCCACAGGAAAAACAGATTGATGGACGAGTGCAGGAGATTTTATACAAGAAAGAGGCACAGGACGGTGCGGAAACGGACATTGTAATCGCAATCGGAGCTTCCACAGGGGGAACGGAAGCAACCGCTTCCATTATCGAAAGCTTAGTTCCGCCCATACCACCCATTGTAATTACACAACATATGCCGGAAGGCTTCACGAAGATGTATGCAGACCGGATGCATCATAAGAGCCATCAGGGGATTACGGTGGAGGAGGCAAGCCAGAATGCAAAGCTTCTTCCCAATCATGTGTACATCGCCCCGGGGGGAAACAGGCATATGACTGTTACCAAGAAGGGGGGAGAATATCGGATTTCCTTAAAGGAGGGCGAAAAGGTGAATGGACACAAGCCCTCGGTAGAGGTATTGTTTGATTCCATGGCCCAGGTCGTAGGAAACAGAGGCATTGGCATTATCCTCACCGGAATGGGAGGAGACGGTGCGAAAGGGCTTCTGCATATGAGACAGAGAGGTGCAAGAACCATAGGGCAGGATGAATCCACCTGTGTGGTATATGGCATGCCCAAGGTCGCATATGAATTGGGTGCAGTGGAATCGCAAGAAAAACTTGGCGAGATTCCACAAAAGTTGTATTATTACATAGAACAGCAAAAAAAGCAGAATAAAAAAGATAAAGCAGAAACGAATTAGGAGGGGTTCTTAATGAAGATTTTACTTGCAGAGGACGATTTTGTTACCAGAAAGTTTATGACCAATTTCCTTTCCAAATACGGAGAGTGTGATGTGACTGTAGATGGAATGGAGGCAGTGGATGCTTTCATGATGGCATTGGAGATGGAGGAGCCATACGATTTGGTTTGTCTGGATATTATGATGCCGGTTATGGATGGATACCAGGCTCTTATGGGAATACGTAATCTGGAAAAGGAAAGGGGCATTGCCCCGGAGAATGCAGTAAAAGTGATTATGGCTACTGCACTTAATGATGAGAAGAATGTGAAGATGGCTTTTGATCTGGGATGCACCATCTATTCCGGTAAGCCCATCGATGAGGCAAGATTTGAACAGGCACTGCAGAAGCTGGGCTTGATTGAATAGAAAGGAGCTTCAAATGGCGGAAGATTTTAGCGTAGAGGGAATGCTTGACATGTACCTCTTTGAGAATAGGCAGCTTTTGGAGAAGCTTCAGGAGACCGTCCTGGACCAAAAGGATGCGGATTGCTTTGACGAGGACGCAATCAACGAAATTTTCAGAACCATGCACACAATAAAGGGTTCTTCCGGTATCATGATGTTTGATGAGATTACGGAGGTTTCTCATAAATTAGAAGATATATTCTATTTTATCAGAGAATCTCATCCGGAAAATGTGCCCCATGTAGAGCTGGTAGAGCATGTTTTGGAAGTAGCTGATTTCATTAACAGTGAAATGGATAAGCTGGAGGAGGGCGGTACTGCAGATGGCAGCGCAAAGGAGATTGTTGCAAATCTCAATACCTTCTTAGCCTCATTAAAAGGCGAAAATAAGGAAGAAATCATTAAGGAAAATGTACACCAGGCACCAACCCAGTTTTACATAGCACCTATGGCTACGGCCAGCAGCCACTTTTTCAGAATCTTTATCCGATATGCGCCGGATACCATAATGGCAAATGTGCATGCCTACAAAATCGTATTTGCCTTAAAGGACTTGGCAGAGGATTTGCTGCACTACCCGGAGGACATTATCTCCGACGAATCCAGCGGCGACTACATACTGGAAAACGGCTTTAAGATCTTGCTGCAGGCGCAGTGTGATATGGAAAAGCTACAGGAGATTATCCAGGAAGGCTATGAAATCACCAAGGTTGAAATGGAGGAGATTACGCCTCAGATTTTCCAGATGGGTTTGGATGCCTTTGGTATTTCGGCAGATTCCATCATCGACTTAGACTCCAGCGTGGAGGATATCACGAAGAAGGAGAAGGACCAGGCAGGAGCCATCGCTCCCGGTATGTTCGTACTACCGCCTCAGGGGCAGGAAGCAAAGCCGGCGGAAAAGAAGGAATTTGCTCCCGGTGATTTCGTTATTGAGTCCAAGGGCCCCGGTAAATCCAAGAAATTAGCCAAGGATAAGGCAACAAAGCAAGACAAGACCTCCTACATCAGTGTGGATGTCAAGAAGATGGATCAGCTTATGGATCTGATTGGAGAATTGGTCATTTCTCAGTCAGTGGTGCTTCAAAATCAGGATTTAAAGATACCCGGACTGAGATTGGATAATTTCAACAAAGCCGCAGGGCAGATGGTTAAGATATCAACGGATTTGCAGAATGTCATTATGAGTATGCGAATGGTTCCCCTGACCAATACCTTCCAAAAGATGAATCGTATCGTCTTTGATGTGTCCAGAAAGCTGGGGAAGGACATTGAGTTCCAGATGATTGGAGATGCCACTGAGGTGGATAAAAATATTATCGAGCATATTTCAGACCCTCTCATGCACCTGGTGAGAAACGCAGTAGACCACGGAATTGAGACTACGGAGGAGAGAGAGGCGAAGGGCAAGAAACAGAAGGGAAAGGTAACCTTATCCGCCAGAACAGAATCCGGCAAGGTTTGGATTGGAGTAACCGACAACGGAAAAGGACTAGATAGGAAAAAGATTCTGGAAAAGGCCAGGGAGCATGAGCTCTTGGATCCTACCAGATTGGACAGCTCCTATTCCGACAAGGAAGTGTACCAGCTGATCACTCTGCCGGGCTTCTCCACCAACGAGCAGGTAACGGAGTATTCCGGACGAGGTGTTGGAATGGATGTGGTGGTATCCAATCTGCAGGCGATCGGAGGAACGCTGGAAATCGACAGTACGCCGGGAGAAGGCAGTCAGATGCTTTTGAAAATCCCTTTGACACTTGCAATTATTGATGGCATAGTAATGCAGGTAGGAAGCAATACCTTTGTAATAGAAACCGGTGCCGTGAAGGAGTTTATCAATATCAGAGAGGATTCTGTAATTCAGAAGCCCAACAAGGAAGAATTCGTCATGATCCGAGGGGAAGGCTATCCGTTGCTTCGTTTGGGAGACTGGTACGGAATTGCTGACTGTGAGACAGATGTGCAAAAGGGCATGATTGTCATGGTGGAAGCAGATAAGGAATGTTTCTGTCTGTTTGTAGATAAGCTCATCGGAAAGCAGGAAATCGTTGTAAAGCCCATTCCGGATTATATTAAAAAGGTTCAGGGTCTCACCGGCTGTACTCAGCTGGGAGATGGCAGAATCGCCTTGATATTGGATATGGCTGCATTACTAGAAGAATAGAAGGGATGGGAAAAGGACGTATGGAGGCAAAGAAGGAAACGAAGGAATTAAAAAAACAAAAATATGTAACCTTTATGTCCGGTAAGGAATACTTTGGTCTTAAGATTGAATGTGTCAATGAAATCATTGTGGCACAGGAGATAACAGCCATTCCGGAGACAGAGGATTATATTAAGGGTCTGATCAATCTGAGAGGAAAGATTATTCCGGTCATCGATGTGAGACTGCGATTTAAACAGGAGCCCTTTGAGTACAATGACAGAACCTGTATTATCGTAATCACTGTACAGAATACGGTTGTCGGTCTGATTGTGGAAAAGATTGCTGAGGTGGTAGAGATTGACGAGGAGAATCTGCTTCCCTCACCTACCATAGGCAAGCTGGAAAAAACCCAAAAGGACAGATATGTCTACGCAATCGGTAAGGTAGGAGACTCGGTAAAGCTTTTACTGGATCCGGAAAAACTGTTGCACGATGATATGAAGACCTTGGAAAGTGCCTACGAGGATGATGCGAAAGACGATTCAAATGAATAGAAAAGAGGGGACAAATATGAAACTGTGGAAAAATATGTCAATCAGAAAGAAATTAATCATTAGTTACAGCCTGGTAACCTATCTGATCATAGGAGCCAACATCTGCGGCTACATCTGCACCACAAAGATGCTGACAGCTGAAAACAAAGAGTTTTATAAGCATTTAGAAGGCTGGGCAGGGTTGTTTATCTTGCTGCTTTCCTTAGTTACCGTTATTTTTATTGGCTTGGATGTGATTCGTTCCATCCGCAAGTCCATTCAAGATTTGACAGATGCTTCCAAGAAGCTGGCTCAGGGCGATAATGATATATTCATCGAAAAAAGCAATAATGATGAATTTGGTGTTCTGGTGGACCAGTTCAATCAGATGATTGAAAACAACAAAGAGGAAACTCGCGTCGTCAGGGCTGTGGCAGAGGGAAATCTGACCGTAGAAATCGTACCTAAGTCAGAGGTTGATATTTTAGGAAATTCTATTAAGAAGCTGGTAGAGACCAACAGAAAATCTCTATCCAGTATTGATGATGCGGCCGGCTCTGTTATGGTCAGCGCCTCTGAGGTAGCGGCAGCGTCTGAATCACTGGCTCAGGGCTCCACAGAGCAGGCCAGCGCCATTGAGGAGATCACAGCTTCCATTGATGATGTAGCCGGTAAGACAAAGCAGAATGCAAGAGAAGCAGAGCTTGCTGCTGGCAAGATGAGAGACGCCATTGCAAGCATGAGCAAAGGCAATCAGAGTATGAACCAGATGGTTGAAGCAATGTCGGATATTAACGCTGCAAGTGAGAACATCTCAAAGATTATCAAGGTAATCGATGACATAGCGTTCCAGACCAACATTTTGGCTCTGAATGCAGCCGTTGAGGCAGCAAGAGCAGGGGAAGCAGGTATGGGCTTTGCCGTTGTAGCAGAGGAAGTCAGAAATCTGGCTGCGAAGAGCTCTCAGGCTGCAGCAGAGACAGCAGAATTAATCGAGCAGACAATCAAGAAGATTCATGTAGGCTCCGGTATTGCTTCTGAGACAGCAAGAGCTCTGGAGGAAATCAGTGAGGTTGTCACAGAGAGTGAAGGCATTGTCAACAGCATCGCGGAATCCTCCGGATACCAGGCAAATGCTATGGAACAGATTGACCAGGCTGTAGGACAGGTATCTACTGTTGTACAGACTAATTCCGCTACCAGCCAGCAGTGTGCAGCTGCCAGTGAGGAGTTATCCAACCAGGCAAAGCATATGAGAAGTATGCTGAGCGTGTACGAGCTGGGTAAGGGTACAAAGGCGGCAGATGGTGAGTATCACTATACACCCGCAGAGAATGCAGACAGAAATGAGCAGATTATTTCTCTTGGAGGCTCTTTCGGAAAATATTAAGATGTAGGAGGCAAGACATGGCAAAGATTTTGGTGGTAGATGACGCTGCTTTCCTTAGAATGTCATTGAAGAAAATTTTGGCTGCAGAGGACCATATGATATATGAGGCTTCCAATGGAGTAGAGGCAATTACTCTGTATCAGGAGATTCGTCCGGATGTGGTGACTATGGATATCACCATGCCGGATATGGATGGACTGGAGGCTTTAAAGAGATTAAAACAGATTGACCCGGGAGCAAAGGTGATTATGTGCTCGGCTATGGGGCAGCAGGATAAGGTGGTTACGGCAATCCAGAATGGAGCCATAGACTTTATTGCAAAACCTTTTCAGGGAGACCGTGTCATTGCTGCTGTTCAAAGGGCATTACGGTAAGTGCCGTGAGATAGTATGATTGGCGCATTTGGATAAATTATATGTGTATAAGGCCTGCTTTCTGTACAGAAGGCAGGCGTTGTATTGTTGATACCTACACTGGTATCAGGAAAGCAGGAAAAGATGGTTTACAATAATGTTTTAGAGGCGGTGGGACATACGCCTATGATTCGTCTGAATCGAATGGTGGATGAAGACAGCGCAGAGGTGCTGGTCAAGTTTGAAAGCGTGAATATCGGCGGTTCCATCAAGACCAGAACAGCACTGAACATGATTTTGGAAGCAGAGAAGGAAGGACTGATTCACGAGGATACGATTATTGTGGAGCCTACCAGCGGTAATCAGGGCATAGGACTGGCTCTGGTAGGAGCAGTCAGAGGGTATCGCACCATCATCATCATGCCGGATTCCGTCAGCGAGGAGAGAAGGAAGCTGGTAAAGCATTATGGGGCTCAGGTCAAGCTGATTCACGATGCCGGTGACATTGGGGCGTGCATTGATGAATGTTTGCAGACGGCACTGCGCATGGCTAAAAAAGACCCCAAGGTGTTTGTGCCTCAGCAGTTTACCAATATCAATAATGTAATGGCACACAAAAATCATACCGCTCTGGAGATTATGGAGCAGGTGGCAGGAAGGATTGACGGTTTCTGCTCCGGTATCGGCACGGGAGGGACTCTGACCGGAATTGGAGAGGTGTTAAAGGCGCAAAATCCGAATTTGGAGATTTGGGCTGTGGAACCGGAGAATGCAGCGATTTTAGCCGGCGGTACCATAGGTACCCATATTCAGATGGGAATCGGGGATGGGATTATTCCGGAGATTTTGAATAAGGAAATCTATGATGACATTTATATTGTTACGGATGAAGAGGCATTAACTACCTCCAAGCGCCTGGCCAGGGAGGAAGGCCTTATGTGCGGTATCTCCAGCGGCACCAATGTGGCGGCAGCTTTAAAGCTAGCCAAAAAGCTGGGCAAGGGCAAGCGGGTGGTAACAATCTTGCCGGATACCGCCGAGCGTTATTTTTCCACGGAACTATTTTTAGAGTAAAGAAGAAAGTAATTAACCATGCTATATATTATGCGACACGGGAAAACCGATTGGAATGAACAGTACAGGCTCCAGGGAAGAACCGACATCCCCTTAAATGAAGAGGGCATAAGGATGGCACAGGAGGCAGCAGTAAAATACAAGGAGATACCCTTTGACATCTGTTTTGTCTCCCCACTCTTAAGAGCCAGAAAAACAGCAGAGCTTTTGCTTGCCGGACGGAAAGTGGATATCGTCCCGGACGATAGGCTACAGGAAATCAGCTTTGGCAAATATGAGGGAACTCGGAATGTGTTTCAACATCCCGAATGTCCAATTTATAATTTTTTTCAAGACCCAACCCACTATAGAGCAGTGGATGGAGCTGAAAGCTATGAGGAATTGTTCGCCAGGACAGGAGAGTTTCTGCAGGAAAGAGTGATGCCTCTCTTGGCAGAGGACAAAACGGTTTTGATTGTGGGCCATGGGGCGATGAACAATTCCATCATTAGCAGGCTTCGGGGGATTCCTCTGGAACGGTTCTGGGAGACAGCAATACCCAATTGCGAATTGATTCAGGTGTAGGACCACCGTCCCCGATGGTCCGCCCAAATTACCGTCCCCAGTGGCCCACTTGACAGCATATGGAAAAACATTTATGATAAGTGGATTAGAAAGCGAAGAAAAGAGGAAATACATGGCACTTAGTAAGAAACCAACCACGGGGATGAAGGAGATTCTCCCCAGAGAAATGGAAATCAGAGATTATGTGATTCGTGTGATAAAGGATACCTATGGGAAGTTTGGGTTTTCGTCCATAGAAACTCCTTGTGTAGAGAATATTGCCAACCTGTGCAGCAAGCAGGGGGGAGATAATGAGAAACTGATTTTTAAGATCCTGAAAAGAGGAGAAAAGCTGAATCTGGAGACTGCAAAGTCAGAGGAGGATTTGGTGGACAGTGGTCTGCGCTATGATTTGACAGTACCATTAGTTCGCTTTTATTCCAACAATGCTGCGAACCTGCCTACTCCCTTTAAGGCCCTTCAGATTGGAAATGTCTGGAGAGCGGACAGACCTCAGAGGGGTAGATATCGTCAGTTTATGCAGTGTGATATCGATATTTTAGGGGAAGCCTCCAATCTGGCCGAGATAGAATTGATTTTGGCAACAACCACCACCATCAGCAAGCTGGGCTTCAAGGGCTTTCAGATCCGAATCAATGACAGACGAATCCTGAAGGCAATGGCAGCCTATGCAGGCTTTCAGGAAGCGGATTATGACGGCATCTTTATCACCCTGGATAAGATGGATAAGATTGGAACGGATGGTGTCAGAGCAGAGCTCTTGGAGAGAGGCTATGGAGATGAGGCACAGTGTGATACATACCTGGACCTTTTTGCCATGGTAGAAACAGCTGAGAATCCTATTGCCGCCCTCATGGACAAGGTAGGAGAGTTCCTGGATGCGGAGGTGATGGCTTCCTTTACGGAGATTGTAGAGAGCGTAAGGGCTACCAAGGCAGATACCTTTGAATTGGTATTTGACCCTACCCTGGTGCGTGGCATGAGCTATTATACAGGGACTATCTTCGAGATTGCCATGCCTGAGTTTGGCGGAAGCTGCGGAGGCGGTGGCCGTTATGATAAGATGATTGGAAAATTTACCGGAACAGATGTGCCCGCCTGCGGCTTTTCCATTGGCTTTGAGCGAATAGTACTTCTCTTATTAGAGAGTGGCTTCCAGATTCCTAATGAGGAAAAGAAGGTTGCTTACCTAATCGAGAAGGGAGTAAAGGGACAAGCTCTCTGCGACATTATAGCGAAGGCTCAGGAAGAGCGAAAGACCGGAGTGAAGGTCTTGGTAGAGCGTATGAATAAGAATAAGAAATTCCAGAAGGAACAGCTTCAAAAGGAAGGTTATGTGGACTTTGTGGAGTTTTATAAGGATCCTATCAAAAAATAGACCGGGAGGAAATTAATATGGCAGAATCAATGAAGGGACTGAAGAGAACCTGTCGCTGCGGCGAGGTTACTTCTGCGATGATTGGACAGACCATCACGGTTATGGGCTGGGTTCAGAAGCAGAGAAATAAAGGCGGAATTGTTTTTGTAGATATGAGAGACCGGGCAGGTATTCTGCAGGTCATCTTTGAGGAAGAGTATTGCGGCAACGAGAACTTTGAAAAAGCAGGGAAGTTAAGAAGTGAGTTTGTCATTGCCGTCACCGGTGAGGTGTTAAAGAGAGAGGGTGCCAGTAATGACAACCTGGCAACCGGTGATATCGAGGTGAAGGCTGCTTCCGTGCGTATTTTGTCCGAGGCCTTAACGCCCCCCTTCCCGATTGAAGCAGATTCCAAGACCAAGGAGGAGCTTCGCTTAAAGTATCGATATCTGGATCTGAGAAGACCGGATATTCAGAAGAATATTATGCTTAGAAGCCGCATTACCAATACCATGAGGAGCTTTTTATGTGAGGAAGGCTTCTTGGAGATTGAGACCCCTATTTTGAATAAGTCTACCCCTGAGGGAGCAAGAGATTATCTGGTTCCCAGCCGTATTCATCCGGGTTGCTTCTATGCGCTGCCTCAATCACCACAGATTTTTAAGCAGTTGTTAATGTGCTCTGGTTATGACCGTTATTTCCAGGTAGCAAGATGCTTTCGAGATGAGGACCTTCGTGCTGACCGACAGCCGGAGTTTACCCAGGTGGATTTGGAAATGTCCTTTGTGGATGTGGAGGATGTCATTGACGCAACGGAGCGCATGATTGCAAGAGTATGTAAGGAGGCCATTGGCCTGGAGGTGGAGCTTCCCATCAAGCGTATGACCTGGGATGAGGCTATGAATCGTTTTGGTTCAGACAAGCCGGACACCCGTTTTGGCATGGAGCTTGTGGATGTGTCTGAGGTGGTAAAGGGCTGTGGTTTCGGTGTCTTCACCTCAGCGTTAGAGAATGGCGGAAGTGTTCGCGGTATTACCGTGAAGGGTCAGGCGGAAATGCCCAGAAAGAAAATCGACGCGCTGGTAGATTTTGCAAAGGGCTACGGCGCTAAGGGTCTGGCTTATCTGTCCGTGATGCCGGATGGAAGCTACAAGTCCTCCTTTGCTAAGTTTATGACAGAGGAAGAATTGAAAAATCTGGTGGCAGAGATGAAGGCAGAGCCGGGAGACCTGATTTTGCTTGCAGCCGATAAGCTTAAGATTGTATGGTCTGTGCTGGGTGCTCTTCGTATTGAAGTGGCGAAGCAATTGGATATGATAGATAATGACAGGTTTAACTTCCTTTGGGTTACCCAGTTCCCTCAGTTTGAGTGGAGCGATGAGGAGGAGAGATTTGTTGCCATGCATCATCCTTTTACCATGCCTATGGAGGAGGATCTTCCCATGCTGGAAACCGACCCCGGTAAGGTGCGGGCAAAGGCTTATGACATTGTATTAAACGGTGTGGAGCTTGGCGGCGGAAGCGTCCGTATCTTCCAGAATGATGTACAGGAGAGGATGTTTGAAGCCCTTGGCTTTACCAAGGAAAAGGCTCATGAGCAGTTTGGCTTCCTTCTGGATGCATTCCAGTATGGAGTACCCCCTCACGCAGGACTTGCCATTGGACTGGACCGTTTTGTCATGCTTTTAGTGAAAGCAGACAACATTCGTGAGGTCATTGCCTTCCCCAAGGTAAAGGATGCTTCCTGTCTTATGACTGAGGCTCCCGGAAGAGTGGAGGATTCTCAGCTGGAGGAATTGTATCTGTCTTTAATTCCTGTAGAGGAGTAAGAAAAAAGTGTGCTTTGCACACTTTTTTCGCGTAAAGCTATGAAATGCTATCTTTTGAATGTATTGGAGCTAGGTAAGGAGCCGGAAACCATAGAGGAGCTGAGTCTATTGATGCCCGTTTCCAGGCAGGAGAAGCTATGGAAATTAAAAAATGAGAAAGCCAAATTAGCGCATTTGGGAGTGGGCCTTCTTATGAGCTATGCAGCCTTGCTGGGAGAGACCCGGGGAGAGCCACAGAGACTCTCTGCTCATGAACTGGTGGAAGGGATACACGCTTTGCTGGAGATGACAGAAAAGCAGGACGCCAAGGAGTTGCCGGACATAAGAATCGAAAAAAAGGGGAAGCCTTATTACTGTCCTCCCTATGAGAAATTGTATTTCAATGCCTCCCATTCCGGCGATTTTATCTTTTTTGTTGTTTCCGACAGGGAAGTCGGCTGCGATTTGCAGATTATAGAGGACAGAAAACCAAAGGCTTCCTTAGCCGGTAAGATTATGACAGCAAAGGAGCTGGTCAGATATGAGGCGGTCACGGGAAGGGAGCAGGAGGGATGCTTCTATGAGGCCTGGTGCAAGCGGGAAGCTCTTGGGAAATATACAGGCGACGGCGTAGCCGGTCTGCTGGGGAAGGAGCTTAGCTACCTCTTGCAGGAGAAAGGCTTGACAGTTTATATAATGAGACAATACCTGGATGCCTCATGGTATTATTTTGCAGTGTGTGAGAAAGGGAAAGTAGAATGAAAGGAATTTTGGTTTATCTAAAGGAGTACAAAAAAGAGGCTGTGCTGGCTCCTTTGTTTAAGCTTTTGGAAGCTTTTTTCGAATTGTTTGTTCCCTTGGTTATGGCTAATATGATTGATGTGGGAATTGCCGGAGGAGACAGACCCTATATTGTTAAAATGGGACTTTGGCTGATTTTGTTGGCAGTGGTTGGACTGACTGCCTCGGTGACTGCTCAGTTTTTTGCCGCCAAGGCTGCAGTAGGGTTTTCCACAAAGCTCAGGGAGGTTCTCTTTGGGCATATGCAGGATTTGAACTTTACCAACATCGACCAGGTGGGCACCTCCACCATGATTACCCGAATGACCAGTGATATCAATCAGGTGCAGTCCGGGGTCAACATGGTGCTGCGACTCTTTCTGCGTTCGCCTATTATTGTGTTTGGTGCCATGATTATGGCATTTACCATCGATGTGAAATGTGCATTGGTGTTTGTGGTAGCCATTCCGCTACTGGCTCTTGTGGTGTTTGGCATTATGGTGATCACCATTCCGCTGTACAAAAAGGTCCAGGGCGGCCTGGATAAGGTGCTGGGAATCACCAGACAGAACCTTACCGGCGTGCGGGTGATTCGTGCTTTTGGGCAGGAAGAAAAACAGACCGCAGAGTTTGAGGAGAACAACAGGGCCTTGACTGCCGTGCAGGTGTTTGTAGGTAAAATCAGTGCCTGTATGAATCCTGTCACCTATAGTATCGTGAATGGCGCAATCATGCTGCTCATCTATATGGGAGCAATCCAGGTACAGATTGGGAATCTGTCCCAAGGAGAGGTCATAGCAATCATCAATTATATGTCTCAGATTTTGGTGGAACTGGTGAAGCTGGCGAATCTGATTATCCTGACCACCAAGGCTGTGGCTTGTGGAGAGCGTGTGGCAGCAGTGCTTGCCACAGAAAATGAAACGCAGGGTGAGCTTCCCGGTGTATCGGACAAGGCAAAGGAGGCCTATCTGGTATTTGACAAGGTGTCCCTGACCTACAAGGGAGCAGGAGAGAAGACCCTTTCCGACATAAGCTTTCAGGTAAACAAGGGGGATACAGTGGGAGTCATTGGCGGAACCGGTTCCGGAAAAACCTCCTTAATCAACCTGATTCCCGGCTTTTATCCGGCTACAGAGGGGGCTGTCTATCTGAATGGAGAAAATATCCTTTCCCTGTCAGAAAAAGAGAGAATAGACAGGGTTGGGATTGTGCCTCAGAAGGCTGTCTTATTCAAGGGAACCATTCGCTCAAATCTGCTTTGGGGCAAGGAGAATGCTACCGAGGAGGAAATGTGGGAGGCCCTTGGTCTTGCTCAGGCCAAAGAAGTGGTAGAAGGAAAAGAGGGAATGTTGGATGCTGTGGTTGAGCAGAAGGGCAAGAACTTCTCCGGCGGACAGAGGCAGAGATTGACCATTGCCAGAGCCCTAATCAAGAAACCGGAAATTCTCATTCTGGATGACAGTGCTTCCGCACTGGATTATGCTACGGATGCGAAGCTTCGTCAGGCAATCAAATCCCTGGCAGGCTCTATGACGACCTTTATTGTCTCCCAGAGAGCCTCCACCATACGATATGCAGATAAGATATTGGTGCTGGACGATGGTGAATTGGTTGGAAACGGCACCCACGAGGAACTTTTGACAAATTGCCCTGTCTACCAGGAAATCTACTATTCCCAGTATCCTGAGGAGAGAAAGGAGGAGAAAGCAGAGTGAAAACCACTGTTAAAAGAGTTTTAAATTATATAAAAAAATACTGGTTTGTGCTGCTCCTATCCTTGTTTTTAGCAATGGTAACGGTGGCACTGACACTGTATATTCCCATTTTGACAGGTAGGGCAATCGACCAGATGCTGGGCAAAGGAGCTGTCGATATGGAAGCCATCTTCGGCATTCTGTGGAAGATAGGCGTTTCCATTCTGTTTACTGCCCTGGCGCAGTGGGTGATGAACACCTGCAATAATTACATTACCTATCATGTAGTTCAGGATATTCGAAAAGAGGCCTTTGCCAAAATCCAGATATTGCCCCTAAGCTATCTGGATACCAAGCCTACCGGCGATTTGGTAAGCCGTGTGATTGCGGATGTGGATACCTTTGCAGATGGGCTCCTGATGGGATTTACCCAGCTGTTTACCGGTGTCCTTACCATAGGCGGAACCTTGGTGTTTATGCTGGTTACCAATGTGCCCATTGCCCTGGTGGTAGTGTGCCTGACCCCGGTTTCCTTCCTGGTAGCAAAGTTTATTGCCACCAGAACCCACGATATGTTTCACCTTCAATCAAAAACCAGGGGGGAGCAGACCTCTTTGATTGAAGAGATGATAGACAACGAGAAGATAGTAAAAAGCTTCGGCAGGGAAGGAGCAGTCAAAGAAGAATTTCGAGAAATCAATGGAAGGCTTAAGGATTGTTCCCTGAAAGCGATTTTCTTTTCCTCCTTGGTGAATCCCTGTACCCGTTTTGTCAACAGTCTGGTGTATGCAGGGGTAGGTACCTTTGGCGCCTTTTTAGAAGTAAATGGGGGCATTAGTGTAGGTACCCTGTCTTGCTTTCTAAGCTATGCAAACCAGTATACTAAGCCCTTCAATGAAATCAGCGGGGTTGTAACGGAGCTGCAGAATGCTATGGTTTGTGCAGGCCGGATTTTTGAGCTGATTGACGAAACCCCACAGGTTCCCGAGGATGAGGATGCTGTGGAGTTGACTCATGTTAAGGGAGAGGTTACCCTGCAGGATGTGAGCTTTAGTTATGTTCCCGGCCAGAAGCTCTTAGAGCAGGTATCCCTTCAGGTACAGCCGGGGCAGAGAATCGCCATCGTAGGGCCCACGGGCTGCGGCAAGACCACATTGATTAATCTGCTCATGCGGTTTTATGATGTAAATAAGGGCTCCATCCAGGTGGACGGAACAGATATCAGACACCTGACCAGAAACAGCCTTCGCACCTCCTTCGGTATGGTTCTGCAGGAAACCTGGCTGCAGGCGGGAACGGTTTTGGATAACATTCGCATGGGAAAGCCTGAGGCTACCAGGGAAGAGGTCATAGAGGCAGCAAAGGCATCTCACGCCCACAGCTTTATCAAGCGGTTGCCGCAAGGCTATGACACGGTTATAACGGAGGATGGAGGAGCTCTGTCCCAGGGACAAAAGCAGCTGTTGTGCATTGCCAGAGTCATGCTTTGCCTGCCTCCTATGTTGATTTTGGATGAGGCTACTTCATCGATTGATACTCGAACGGAAATCCGTATTCAAAAGGCCTTTGCCAGGATGATGGAGGGCAGAACCAGCTTTATTGTGGCACACCGATTGTCTACCATAAAGGAAGCTGATGTGATTCTGGTAATGAAGGATGGCAACATCATCGAGCAGGGAAACCACGAAAACCTGCTTGCCCAAAAGGGCTTTTATGCAAACCTGTACAACAGCCAGTTTGCAGGATAACAGAACAAAACGGAAAACCTGGCATACTCTATAACGAGAGCATGTGAGGTTTTTCTTATGGCAACAATTGTGCTGGACGCCGGCCATGGAGGAGAAAATCCCGGAGCGGTATACAACGGACGGCAGGAAAAAGATGATGTGCTGGCCCTTACCTTAAAGATTGGGGAATACTTGGAACAGGCAGGAGTGGATGTAGTCTATACCAGGACGGAGGATGTGTTTGAAACACCGTTTCAGAAGGCCCAGGAGGGAAATGCGGCCAATGCGGATTATTTCGTGTCCATTCACCGCAATTCCAGTCCCATTCCAAACCAGTATTCCGGTGTGGAGACTCTGGTGTATAATGCCTATTCCAGAGCAGCCCGGATGGCCTTTAACATCAATGAACAGCTGGAGGAGGTAGGGTTTCAGAATCTTGGGGTAAACGAGAGAAAGAATCTGGTTGTCCTGCGACGGACCAATATGCCTGCGGTGCTGGTGGAGGTAGGCTTTATCAATACGGATGCTGATAATACCCTTTTTGACAGCCGGTTTGACGACATTGCAAGAGCGATTGCGGATGGGATATTGGAGACCTTGTGAGGTTACCGGGGCGGATTTTTAGGAGAAATATACGAATCTTGCGGTGGGATTTTGACATTTTGCCGAATTGCTGAAAAAAGCACCTTTCAGGGTGCTTTTTTTTGTGTGTTGTTGTATACTTACTAGGATGGGTATTTTGTGTGCTTCTGCACAAAAACGCTATGTCAGGAAGGGGTACAACGATGACACAGAGACAATACAGAAATGTGTTTGCCGAAATCGGAAAATCAAAGGAAGAAATTGACAAAAGATTACAGGAGATAGTGGAAGGCTTTTTCTATGGACCGGACAAGGTGTACTTTGAAGCCGGCGAAGATATGGGCTATTTGGAGGATACGGGAAATCACGATGCCAGAACAGAGGGTATGAGCTATGGCATGATGATGTGTGTCCAGCTTGACATGAAGGAGGAGTTTGACCGCATCTGGAAGTGGTCAAAAACCTATATGTATATGGCAGAGGGTGAGAACGAAGGGTATTTTGCCTGGTCCTGCGGATTAGACGGCAAAAAGAACGCCTATGGTCCTGCTCCCGACGGAGAAGAGTTTTATGCTATGGCCTTGTTTTTTGCCTCCCACCGATGGGGAGATGGAGAAGGCATCTATAACTATTCCAAGGAAGCCAAGGAAATTCTGCATGCCTGTATCCATAAAGGCTATGACGGAAGACCGGGAAAGCCTATGTGGAACCACGAGAACAAGCTGATTTTGTTTGTGCCGGGAATTGACTATACGGACCCTTCCTATCACCTGCCTCATTTCTATGAGCAGTTTGCAAAGTGGGCGTATGAGGAGGACAGGGCATTCTTTGCTGAGGCGGCGAAGGCCAGCAGGGAGTATCTGGTTCATGCCTGCCATCCGGTATCCGGTATGAATTCGGAATATGCAGAGTTTGATGGTTCTCCTATGAACAGACCCATTCCCTGGAGTAAGGAGAGACACAATTGGTTTTTCTCCGATGCTTACAGAACGGCGGCAAATATTGGCTTGGACTATGAGTGGTGCAAGACAGATGTGGGACAGATAGCAGCAGTTGCCAGACTGCAGCATACCTTAGGTGTGGTAAACAAGGAGAACCCGTACCAGATTTACGAGGTGGACGGCACTCCTCTTGGGCAGCCGGCCCTTCATCCGGTAGCGATTCTGGTTACCACAGCCCAGGCATCCTTAGCAGTGGAAGGTCCCTTGTCCCTAGACAATGAGGATGAGACCAAGAGAGTGGCTGCACAGTGGGTAGAGAAGTTCTGGCAGGAGCCTCTTCGCACCGGAGACAGAAGATATTATGACAATTGTCTGTATTTGTTTGCCTTTTTAGCTTTGAGCGGCAATTACAGGATTTGGGAATAAGGTAGTTTCTATGCTTTATGGTGGAACGACTAGATAGAGAATAACAGAAAGAAGGAAAAAGAGATGTTAGGACCAAAAGCACCAAAGGACCCTACCGCTAAGGGTAGCTCCTTTTACATTTGCAGACAGAAGGATGTGTTGGGAAACCCCACACCTGACGGAAAGGGAATTCAGTTTATCTATCTGGATGATGTGCGCTTGATTACATTTGCGAAAATGGTGGGCAATATTACAGATGAAACCATGCTTGAAAAGCTGAAGACGGCTCAGGGATTCCTGGATATGGTAGCAGGAATCGGTGTGACCATGGAGGCGGATGACCCGGATACCAATATTGATTATGTCTTCCAGATGTATGGCAAGACCAACCCCAATTTTTCAGGGGATACCATAAAAGTCAGTTGCAGACCGGACGGTATGGAGAAGATTATCTGGCTGGATGACTACACCTGGAGCGAGGAGAACAATGTAGTAGGCCAGATGCGTTTTGAATTTCCTAAGGCGGAGATGTTTGCCACAGTGGATGTAAAGCTGTATCTGAGAGAGGGCTACACGGCTCCGGAGCAGGAGGAAAGAGCGGCAATTGATGTGAATTCTCCTTACTATCAGGAGATGATGAAGAAATCCCTCCTCAATATGGGCAACTATGCCAGAGTGAAAGAGGTGTTAAATAAGGCAAAACGGGGAGAGGAAGTGACCATGGCCTTTATCGGCGGTTCCATCACCCAGGGAGCAGGCTCCGTGCCCATCAACACCAAGAGCTATGCATATCAGACGGTTGAAAAGTGTAGAAAAGAGTTTGGAGAAAATATCAAGCTTATCAAGGCAGGAGTAGGCGGAACACCTTCCGAGCTGGGGATGATTCGATACGATAGAGATGTGCTCCGGGAGGGCAAGGTCAATCCGGACCTGGTGGTAATCGAATTTGCTGTCAATGACGCCGGAGATGAAACCGGGGGAGTTTGCTACGAGAGCCTCATTCGAAAGGTTTTACTGCAAAATCCCAAGACTGCAGTAGTACTGATTTATGCAGTGTTTGCAGATGATTGGAATCTGCAGGACAGACTGTCTCCCATTGGCTTCCATTACGATGTGCCTATGGTCAGCACCAAGGATTCTGTGGTAGAGCAGTTCTATAAGAAGACCGGAGAGGGAAGAGTGTTATCCAAGAGTCAGTTCTTCTACGATTCCTTCCATCCCACGAATATGGGACACAATATTATGGCAGACAATCTGGTTCACTTATTCCGGGCTATTGACCAGGCGGAACCTATGGAGGACAAGGATTATGCAAAGGTTGAGCCTTATATGGGGGCTGATTTTACCGAAGTGCATCTGATTGATAAGCATACCAATGTAGAGTTGTTAAAGGATTTACAGATAGGGGATTTCACCGAAACCGATGAGGAGCTTCAGAGGGTGGAGATGGACGATGTCCTTCAGGGCGTTCCCCAGTTCCCTTATAACTGGCAGCATATAGCCGGTGACAAGCCCTTCTCTATGAAGATTACCTGCAAGGCTTTATTGGTAGTCAGCAAGGACACCCATGACAGAGTGGGCTCCGGCAAGGCAGTGGTTACCGTGGACGGCAAGGAAGTGCTCACCATTGACCCTCCGGCTGTAGGTTGGACCCATTGCAACGCCCAGCTGCTCTTCTCCGAAAAGGAGACAAAGGAGCATGAGGTAGTGATTTCTATGGTTCCTGGCCTTGAGGACAAGAAGCTGACGATTCTGGGCTTTGGATATGTAGAGTAACGGCAAAGAATGGAGAAGAAAATGACAATAAACCTTGCTGATAAGAAGTATGGATTGCCTATTTGTTTAGAAGAAAGCGCATACGAGGGCGTTGTGGAAATTGCCGGGAAGGTTGCTCAGGATATTGCACTGGTGACCGGTACCAAGCCCCAGGTGTGTGTGCAAAAGGAGATTTTAGGAGCCTGTGTTTTTGCAGGAACGGTAGGAAGAAGTGCTTACCTGGAAAAGCTGCAGGAAGAACAGAAGATTGATTTGAGTCAGGTGGAAGGCAAGAGAGAGGTTTACAGCTTAACCCTCACGGAGCATGGCTTAGTGATTGCGGGAAGTGACAAGCTGGGAACCATCTACGGACTATTTGCCTTATCGGAATACATAGGGGTGTCTCCCCAGTGCTACTTTGGAGATGCAGCCCCGCTAAAAAGAGAGCAGATTCTGTTAAAAGAGGATATCAATACCGTATCCAAGGAACCCAGTGTAAGGTACAGGGGCTTTTTCATCAATGATGAGTGGCCTTGCTTTGGCAATTGGACCTGTGGACATTTCGGTGGGTTTACCGCACAGATGTATGACCATGTCTTTGAATTTTTACTTCGCATGAAGGGAAATTATCTGTGGCCTGCTATGTGGACCTCCTCCTTTCCGTTGGACGGGCCGGGTAGCTTAAACGAGGAGTTGGCTGCAAAATATGGCATTACGGTGGCATACTCACATCATGAGCCCTGTCTTCGTGCCAGTGAAGAGTGGGATAAGGTGAGAGGAGAGGATTCCGTCTATGGAAATGAATGGAACTTCTACACCAACAAGGAAGGCTTAACCAGATACTGGGCGGATGCACTGAAACGAAGCGGTAAGTACAATCATATGATTACCATCGGTATGCGTGGGGAGAGAGACAGCTCCATGATGGGGCCGGATGCCACGTTGAAGGACAATATTGATTTGCTGAAGGAAATCATTACGACCCAGAGAAATCTGATTCGTCAGTATGTCAACGAAGATGTGGATAAGGAGCCACAGCTTTTGGCTCTGTACAAGGAAGTGGAAGCTTACTTTTATGGCGACGAAAAGACCGAGGGCTTAAAGGACTGGAAGGAGCTTGAGAATGTGATTTTTATGCTCTGTGAGGACAACTTTGGTCATATGAGAACCCTTCCTACCGAGGATATCAGAGACCACAAGGGTGGCTTTGGGATGTATTATCACTTGGATTATCACGGAGGTCCGGTGTCTTATGAATGGATGCCCTCCACACCTTTGGCACTTGTCTGGGAGCAGATGACTCAGGCTTACGATTACGGCATCCGTGATGTGTGGGTCGTGAATGTGGGAGATTTGAAGGGGAATGAGATTGCCCTGGAGTACTTCCTGACCTTAGCATACGATTTTGAAGCCTGGGGCAGCAGCCGGGTAAACAGCTGGAAGGAATACCTGCTTACCTGGGCGAAGAGAACCTTCCCGGGAGCCAGCAAAGAGCAGCAGGCGGATATTGCCTGGCTTTATAAAGAGTTTGTACATATGAATTTCATGCGCAGACCGGAGGTACTGCAGGCAGATACCTATCACCCGGCGCATTTCGGGGAAGCAGACAGGATGCTTGCCCTAACGGATGCTCTGGAGGCTAAGAATGAGGAGTTGTACAACAGCCTAAGCGGTGTGACCAGGGAGGCGTTTTACAGCTTGATAGCACACCCTGTCAGAAGCAGTGTTACCCTGGCACGGATGCAGCTTTACGCCGGGAAGAACCAGTACTATGCAAAACAGGGCAGAAAGGTGGCAAACATGTACGGCGAGAAGCTAAAGCAAGCCATCCGGGATGACAGAGCTCTTGCAAAAGCCTTTGGAGAGGCCTTTGACGGCAAGTGGAAGGGCATGGAATTAGAGGAGCACATCGGCTTTACTAAGTGGAATGACGACGGCTGGAGATATCCTTTGTGTTATCAGGTGGAACCGGTAACCAAGCCTAGAATCAGTGTCTCCCGAGCAGACAGAAATGAGCTGGCAGTGAAGAACTATGGGGCACCTTCTGTGATTGTAGTCAATGACTTTTTGACCCCCGGAGTGCCTTCTGTGACCATAGAAATCAGTAACGATGGTGTGGGAAGCATTGCGTATGAGGTTTGCTGTGAGCAAGGGAAGCTTCCGGAGTGGTTAGCGATTAGTAAAACCAAAGGGGTGGCAGAGGATTTAGACAGCTTTCAGATTCTCTGCAAGGAAGGTCATTTGCCTAAGGAAGCAAGCAAGGTTCGTCTTTTGGTGGTGGCAGGAGATACGACTGTTGCAGTGGATGTGTCCGGCAAGGCCTATGACACTTCTGCATTGCCGCCTATGACATTTCTGCCCAGGGATGGCGTTGTGGCTATGGATGCTCTGCATTATGCGGCAAAGGTGGATACCGAAAAGGCCAGGTTTACCCTACTGGAGGAGTATGGCAGAACCGGCTGCGGTATGAAGGTGCTGCCATCTACCTGTGATTTTGAAGAGGGACAGGAGAAACCGGCCCTTACCTATCGCTTCTTGTGTGAAGAGGATGGGGAGTATGTGGTAGAGCTTTGGTCCTCACCAAGCAATGCCCTGGTAAATCGCAGACCCCTGCAGGTAGAGACTTGCTTCAATGAAACACAGCACAGCGTAGTCACTTTGTTTGATGAAGAGTATAAGGGCGGGGATTACATGGATCCCATATGGTCCTCCAGTGTCATGGAGCAGATTCGGAAGACCAGCTTTGTTTCGACTAGGAAGGCAGGGATAAATGAGCTTACGATCAAACCCCTGCAGGCAGGCTTTGTATTAGAGAGAATTCTGATATACAAGGAAGGAAAAAGGCTGCCGGCATCCTATTTAGGCCCGATAGAGAGCTATTATAAAAAGTAAGTCTTCTTTATTATAGAAAAATCAAATTCTTTTGCAAATTTGTGATGAGAAGATAAATTTATAGTATAAAAATGCGAGGTACAAATATGAGTGTTATTGCAAAAAATCCTGTAGTTTCCGGCTTTTTCCCGGATCCGTCCTTTTTGGCAGTGGGAGAGGATTATTATCTGGTAAATTCCTCCTTTGCGTATTTCCCGGGTCTTCCTGTTTTACACAGCAAGGATCTGGCTCACTGGGAGCAGATTGGCAATGTCCTGGACAGACCTTCCCAGCTGCCGTTAAAGAATGCCGGACATTCCCAGGGACTTTTCGCTCCCACCATTCGTTACTATGATGGTACCTACTATGTCATCTGTACCAATGTAACCTATGGCGGAAACTTTATTGTGACGGCAAAGGATCCGGCAGGTCCCTGGTCTGAGCCTTACTACATCAAAGGGGCTGATGGTATCGACCCCAGTCTGTTCTTTGATAATGACGGAAAGTGCTATTACATTGGCACCCATCCCAATCCGGATGGCTGCCGTTATGACGGCGACTGGTTTATCTGGATTCAGGAGCTGGATACTGAGAAAATGGAGCTTGTAGGAGAAAAGAAAAATGTATGGAACGGCGCCATGAGGGGCGTTATTTGGCCGGAGGGACCACACCTGTATCATATCGGCGAATACTATTACATTATGCACGCAGAGGGTGGCACAGGTCCTGAGCACTGCGAGGCAATCTGCCGTAGCAAGAATCTCTGGGGACCTTATGAGAATTACAGAAAGAATCCTATTATCACCCACAGACATCTGGGCAAGGCTTACCCAATTCAGTATGTGGGACATGCAGATTTGCTTGAGACTCCGGCTGGGGAGTGGTATATGGTAATGCTGGGTGTTCGTCCTCTGGAGGGCTACACGACTATGGGCCGAGAGACCTTCCTTGCCAAGGTAACCTGGGAGGACGGTTGGCCGGTGGTAAATCCGGGCGTTGGTATGCTGACTCCTGAGGTGGAAATAAATCTGCCTGAGTATAAGACGACCCTGTCTGTTCCGGGAGAGGATAAGCACTATGACTTCACACAGATGAAGGAGCTTGGTTTTGAGTTTTTAAAGCTTCGCAATCCAAGGGAGGATTTAACTGTATTAGACGGCAAGGGTCTGGGCATTCTAACCACAAAGGAAACCTTAAAGGAGCTTGCAAGCCCTGGCTTTGTGGCAATCAGACAGCAGCATCACTGCTTTGAGAGCAGCACTGTTTTTGATGTCAGTGGTACGGAGGCTTCCCAGGTGGGCGGTATTGCCCTTATGCAGAACGAGAAGTTCCATCTGAGAGTAGAAGCAAACAAAGAGGAAGCGAAGGCTATCCTTTGCAAGAACGGCGAGGATATTGTCATTGGTTCTGCAGCTGTGAAGGATGCTACTAAGGTAAAGGCAACGATTTCAGTAGAAGGGCTTCTGGCAAAGGTATTGGTTGATGACGAGCAGGTAGCTGAAGCGGATGTGAGAGAGCTGTCCACTGAGGTTGCAGGTGGCTTTGTGGGCTGTTGCGTAGGTATGTATGCTTCCGCAAATGGAGAAGAGAAAGAAGGATATATTGCCTTCAAGGCGTTTAGCTATGAGGCAAAATAATACAGGAAGTAGGATATGGCATGAAGCTTTTGTACGGTACGGGGAATGAGGCCAAGCTGGCTGCTATGAAGAGCAGGCTTGCGCCCCTTGGAATAAAGCTGTATGGACTGAATGCATTAGAACAGAAAGGAATTGCCATCCCGGAGGTTGTGGAGGATGGCAATTCTCCCTTAGAAAATGCGAGAAAAAAGGCAGTAGCCTATTATGAGGCATTTGGAGTACCGGTGTTTTCTGTGGATACCGGTATGTATTTTGAAGGAGTACCGGATGCCTTGCAGCCCGGTCGTTTTGTGAGGACTGTCCATGGAAAAAGGCTGAGTGATGAGGAGATGATGGTATATTACTCTGATTTAGCCAGACGGTATGCTCCGTTAATAGGATGGTATCAAAATGCCGTTTGCTATATTGGTGATGAAACCCACAGCTATGAGCGGATGGATGAGTCACTGGAGAGTCGGCATTTTCTCCTGACACCGGTTTCCAGTGACGCTGTTTTAAGGAAGGGGTTTCCCTTAGACAGTATGTCGAAGGATTTGGAAACCGGGAACTATTTTTATGCTCTGCCCCAGGAATACATGGACAAAATAGCGGTGCCGGAGGGCTTTTTAGACTTCTTCAAACCTATTGTAACAAAGACATTGGAAGGGATGACGGAATAGATGGATACCATGACAACCAAGGAAAGAATCTTAGAATCTGCTCTTTTTCTGTTTGCGGAAAAAGGCTATGAGGGGGTTGGCGTAGACCAAATTGCAGAAAAAGCAGGTCTTAGAGGACCTTCTCTTTATAATCATTTCAAGGGCAAGGAAGATATTTTTAACTCCTTAGTGGACACTATGACAGAGTATTATGAGAAGAATTTCGTGTCCAGTAAGGAGATGGAAAAGGTGATGCCGTCTTCCTTACAGGAATTGGTGACCATGAGTATGCAGAAAATAGCGTTTACGGTACACGATACCAAGATTCAGGCTTTCAGGCGGATGCTTGCCATGGAGCAGTATCGAAACGATACCATGCGTGCCATGACCACACAGTATCATTTATCTATTTTGTTAGACCTCTACACGGGGATAATGAAGGCTCTGATTGACCAAAAGGTTCTAAAAAAGCTGGATCCCAGACTTTTGGCTTTTGAGTTTACTATGCCGGTGTCTATGATGATTCATTGGATTGACAGGGAGCCGGACAAGGAGCATGAAGCCATGAAATGGATTGAGGAGCATATGAAGCATTTTGCACAGGAGTATGCTTTTGAATCCTAG
>CAMAHO010000007.1 GCA_945834545.1 uncultured Lachnospiraceae bacterium
ATAAAATCGCCTTTCATTGTAGCACATATCTTTCCAGCCTGCAACGAATGGCAAGCTCCAAAAACGAAAGGTTTTCTTAATACTTTCTTAGAATTACAGTCTCCGGATACGCTTATGGATCTTTCGTACACTCTTGGGGGCTGTCACAAAGAGCAACATGTAAAGCTTGTTTTTCAGAGTCAGGTATGGGTTTAGCAAACCACTCAGACAATGCTTTCGCAGGTAACCAACGACCTCCCTATACTCCCGGTTTTCCCGATTCATCTGACCAATAGGAATGTGAAGAAGATAGTCAATTCGCTGAAAAACTCCAAACCGTCTCGCTATCTTTCGGAAAGCAGGATACTCGTGGCTTACCATTTCCTCTATCCAATCTGCGTTTACCACATTGTCTCCAAACACCCTGGGGAAAACCTCTCTGCTCTCTTTTCTGGAATTACTCCCCAGGCGATAAAACACGTGATAGGACTGGTTGGGAAGAGATACGATCTTTTCTAGCTTCGGCAGTAAGGTTACAAGAAAATGAAAATCTTCGTTCAACGCTCCCTCCGGGAACCAATTGGGCTTGGTCTCTTCAAAGATACTTCTGTGAAACAGCTTTGTACAAAAAGAGCAATCCCCTCTGTGAAGTAAAAGCTCCTTTAGCACTGTCTTAGCTGAAAGTATCTGGGGGCATTCCGGCGGGATACAGATATCCGGCAGTTTTTCTCCCTTAGGAGATATTTCATCTCGGCCCACCTGGGCGCACAGTACCTGAAATCCTGTTACAGCCCCATACAGCTCCTCGTACATGGTAGGCTCTACATAGTCGTCACTGTCCACGAAACCCAGGTATTCCCCCGTGGCATGGGCTATCCCCACATTTCTGGCCGAGGAGGAGCCCCCGTTTTCCTTATGTATCACTTGAATCCGGGAATCCGTTTGCGCCAAGCTGTCACAGATTTCTCCTGACCGGTCCGTAGAGCCGTCGTCCACCAAAATAATCTGCAGTAGCTTATAGGTCTGGTTTTGCAGGGAAGTCACACATTTTTCCAGATACTGCTCTACATTATAGACCGGAACGATAATGCTGATTTGTTCCTCCTTCATAGCTTCGCTAACGCTCCTTTGCTTTCCGTTTTATATAGGCATACATACCTCGCTCCGAGATAACCGGTGCCTCTGAGCAGGGGCCGTCCACTCCATCAGATGGTAGTGTTTCCTCCGACAACAAAGTATCCTCTCTAAGCAGAAACCCTTTCTGCGTGGCAAAGTGAAGCAATCTCCCGGCCGCATACTCCGCATTCCAGGTTCGGTGTATGGTTTCATAGGCTTGCCTTCCTATCAGCCTGCATTTCTCCCTATCCCTTGCTAATTCTTCTGCAATATGGCACAATTCCCGTACGTTGCCGTCCCGATAAACAAAGCCGTTCTCTCCATCCTTGATCAAAAAGGGAACAGAGCCTATCCTATGCCCGGCAACAACGGCACACCCACTGTTCATAGACTCGTTTACCACTGCCCCCCAGCCTTCTCTTCTATCGCTTGTAAAGAGAAAGACATCTGCTTGTTCCATATAGGCTCTCACTTCGTCCGGCTTCATGGAACCGCAAAGTCGTACGTATCCCTGCAAGCCACGCTCTTTTATCTGTTTCTCCACTCTCTCCTTCTCCGACCCATCCCCTATCATATCCATATGAAAGGCCAGACCTTTTGATTTTAGGTGAGACGCAACCTCTATGGCCTGCTCCGGGTGTTTCAGCTCAATCATTCTTCCGACCCATAAGAAATAGGGCAGCTTTTCCTCTGCGTACCCTTTTTGCCCTAGAAGTACATCCATATCGTAGGTCCGATGGGGAGGAAAATACCCCCAGCGCAGCATCTTTCCCGGATAGGCTCGGACAATGTGAAAATCCGAGGGTACATAGGCTCCTGAGCACAACAGATAAACCGGAGCCTTTCGATACCTTGTGTGGTCCAGGTATTTCCGTCTAAGTCCTCTGGGAGAAATGGCCTTCCACTGCCCCTCTCTGTAAAGTCTTTCGCTGTTTCGAATGACAGGCTTGCCCTGTTTCAGCCGACCTTCTATATAGCTTTCATCTTCGCAACCGCCAAACATCACAAGCTTCGCCTGCTCTATCATCTCCTTGCAGAGCTGAGGCTGCTCGTACGCACAGAATAGATACTCCAGCCCCTCTGCGGTCTGCCATCCCATAGCCAGCCGTTCCTCTTCCATAGGCTCCGTCTGGATAAAGGCAAAGCTACCCTTTAACAGTCGAAACCATTCATTACACACAGGAATTTGATGATGATTGATATAATTGGATACAAATACAACCTTAGGTAATTCCGTCATTTGCGCTCTCTGCTCCTCTAAACTCCTGCTATCTGAGAGTAGACCTCCAATAATTGCCGATAATTTCTGTCTCTGTGGTGGTTTTCCATAGCATGCCTTCTGGCATTTTCACAGTACCCGGGCACCAGCTCTTCCTGCTCCCAGAGCCTTATAACAGCAGACGCTAGGGAGTCTGCTATACACTCCATCTGTTCCTCATCTGATTTTGTGGAATTTCCGTTCCTATGAAACTCGCCCTCTTTTGTGCGAAAGCCCTCCACCATAATTCCATCCAAGTCTTTGGTAAAGATGCTGGGAACTCCTCCTACATCCGTTGTAATACAGGGAACCCCAAGCATCATAGCCTCCCCCAGAGAGTTGGGGGAATTTTCATTGGCAGAGCAGCATACAAAGGTGTGACACATAAGATACTGTCTCTTCATCTGCTCAGCGTCCTGCTTTCCCACAAACAAGACATGCTTTTCCAAGTGATTCTCCTGTAGCAATTCACGAAGATATTTGCCATAGCCTGATATCTTGAGCTTCTCTTTCCAGGTATGATATGCGGTGAGACTGTTACCAGCTACCACCAGCCGGGCATCCGGATAGTTCTCCAATATCTTGGGCAGAGCTTTTAACATATAATGCAGTCCTTTTAAAGGATAATCCCCCTGGCTCAAGAAGATGCGATGCTTTTGGCAGGTTTTCACATCCCAGGTGCCCTCGTAAAAAATGCCCCGCAGGGTCTCATTCAATACAAAGTAATGAGCGTCCGGATTGGCCTTCTGCGTATAATATTGATCCCACTCCGTTCTGCCGGCGATGTTTCCCGCAAGCTTTAAGGCCTCAAGCTCCATCTCCCCGCGTTTCACAAATTTTTCATATTGCTTCTGCAGACTGTCCTGCTTCACCAGGTCTCGAAAGGTGGCTTTCCTAATGACAGACTTGGGCAGGTTGGCAAAGTAAGCCCCTGCATGCACAGAGCAAAGCCCCTGTATGCCTAACAATATCCTATCTTTTTTCGGAAAGACTCGGCACATAGCTAAGGTATGGGGAAATTCCGTCCCAAAGCCATGCACGATATCCGGGTCATAGTCCTGTAAAATGCTCTTCATCTGTTCTTCCAGACCTGCATCATACCTCTCAGGATGAACGGTATCCTCCCTGAATCCATAGCAAACCAGAGAACTGCCCTGATACAGCATTTCCCGTTTCGTCGTTTCGCCCTTTTCTTGAAAAAAGGCCTCCGGAGCCGGAAAAGCTACCGCTATCTCCAGATTATTCTCATTCTTTTTCTGATACAGTATCTCCAGTAGGCCGGACAACCACCCCTCTTTGTTGCTGGCTTCCAGCCCAAGCTGCCCGGCAATTACAGGCAGCATCATATTGCATAGCCATAACACTCTCATACTTGGCAATCCTTTCTGCTCTTCCCGTCCCGAATCCCCTTACACATAAGAGAAAAGGCCTCTCCAAAGGAATGCTCTGTAAGAATTGCAGCTCTCTTGGCCAAAAGAAATCGAAGTGCCCAAAGATGAGCAAATATCCCGTACAGATGGGCATATAGAAAGCCTCTGTCATAGAAAAACTTCTCATGATACCCTTCAAACCAGGTAGATTCCCGATAGATTTCCTTTCCAATTCTCCTGGTGGATGTATACAGATGGAGCCCCTTTTTCAGGCAATCATGAAAAAACAGACTGTCCTCTCCGTTGCTATACCGTGCTCCTCCCCCAAACAAAAGGGAAAAGCAGACATTGGCACGCCTGATACTGTCTGCTCTGACAGCCAATGCATAGGTAGGGTATCGTCCGTAATTATAGAAACGGATTCTCCTCTCCTTAGTGTTTTCGTAGGTTTTTCTGCGAGGGTCCACCTCCAGATTAAAGGTTATGCCATCCGCATCGGGATTCTGTTCAAAGGCTTCCAGGATGCTGTCTGCATACCCTTCCTCATAACAGATATCATCATCTCCAAAGAGCAAAATATCCCCTTCTCCATGCAAAAGGGCTGTGTTCCGGCTGAGTCCCACGCCCCTCTCGGCCATGGAAAACACCCGTATTTTGTGATCATTTCGCTCAAATTTACCATATTCATAATGGTCACACTGGTTTACGATAATGGCATCGCTATCCAGTCTCATACGCTTAGCTAATTCTTCAGGGGCGGCGTTCACAGCAGCCACCAACACCTCTAATTTCATAGCTTATCCCCTCTCTCATTCTTAAGGGCTGTAATCTGCTCTGCTTCAACCCCCTCCGTACTGTCCGGCCAGAACAAAATCTTTAAGGTTAACAGCATCAGCTTTAGATCCAAGGGGATTGAATATTTTTCGATATAAGTCAAATCCAGTTTCAGCTTATCATAGGGGGAGGTATTGTATTTGCCGTAAACCTGTGCAAAGCCGGCAAGTCCTGCCTTTACCTTCATACGATACACAAATTCCGGCATCACTTCCTTGTACTGTGCAATGATTTCCGGTCTCTCCGGCCTGGGACCGATAAAGGACATATCTCCCTTTAGGATATTAAACAGCTGAGGCAGCTCATCTAAGCGGCATTTTCGTATCACCTTTCCCACCGGGGTGATTCTGCTGTCATTCTTGGAGGCTAATCTGGCCACCCCGTCCTTCTCTGCATCCACACGCATGCTTCTGAACTTAAGGATTTCAAACTCTCTTTCATGAATGGTGCATCGTATCTGTTTGTAAAGGATGGGACCCCCATCATACAACTTTACCGCCAATGCGGTTAACAGCATAAAAGGAGAGGACAATATAATCAAGATCAAAGAACCTACAATATCTATGGTTCGCTTCATCACTCTCTGTTCCATGGTCAGACTGTATTCCCTGGTAAGCAGTAAGGGGGAATCAAAGATGTGCAGCTCCTCCGCTCCAAGCATGATAACATCCGTTATCTTGGGCATATAATATACCCGGATGGATTTTGCATAGCAGTACTTTAGCAATTCCTTTCTGGCCTGCTCCGTAACATCCCATAGCACGATACCGGAAATCATGCCGGCCTCGTACTCCTGTTGGATCTGCTGCTCAACTTCCTGTAGTTCCCCATCCAGTTGCTTTCTTTCCACAATCTTATATTTGTCTTTTCTGGTCTCAAACTTTGCACAGATATCGTCCGCATTTCTAGTCCCGTGAAGCAGCAATAGCTTTCTTGGGGGAAAGATTCTTTGAAATACACGATTCGCAATATTGATATAAACAATGACCACCAAAACCTGTTCCAAAAACATAAGGATAAAAATTTGAGGAATAAAAAGCTGTAGAGCCATGAGGGACAACTGGGCATACACCACCACATCTGCAATGATCGTAGCAAAGATTTGTGAAAAGATAATCTCAACATTTTTGAGGTACCCCAGTCTCATTCCCCCATACATATTGGATAAAAAGAACAGAATCACGCCATATAGGGCAATCTGTAATAAATGGCCGTTGAAATAGAAATTTCTCAGGGGTTCTACCAGACTGTACTGAAAATAGGTTAGCCAATGATAAGCAAATACTCCGATTTCCAAGACAAGACAGCCTGCCGATAAGGCCAGATTGATCAGTCTTTTAAGGGATTCCATTCGATTTAGTCTCCGAACATTATTCATGGATAATACTCCTCTTCTCATATGCGTCTAAATACCGCCCGAACAGCCCAAAAACAGAAATTCCAGGCACTGTACAGGAAGCCTAGATTTTCCTGTTTGCGGTATAAATTCCAAATTCTTCGTATTGCCTCCAATTTATTGGAGGATAAGGACTTTGCAGGCCTTCTATAAATTGTCAGATTCTCATTCAGGCCATAAGCCATATACCCTTGCTTTAGGATCTTCCACCAAAGAGCTGTATCCTCACTTTTGATTTTCGGCATGGCTAAGTCTTTCTTTGCAATCTTCTCCGTATCAAACATGACCGTGGAGGTGAAAATTGTGGTGTTCTTTAAGGCCTGGGTATATGTGAGTTTCTCAGGCACCTTTACAATATGGCCTGTCCCTCGAGCCTGCTCATCCCCGAATTCATACCCCGTAAAGACAAAGGCCACATCCTTCTCTTCTATAAATTTTACCTGTCTCTCCAGTTTATTGGGCAGCCATAAATCATCTGCATCCAGAAAGGCAAGGTAACGGCCACTTGCCAACTCTACGCCCCGGTTTCTTGCCTCAGCTGCCCCCCTATTGGAAGGCTGCTGCACATAGTGAAGCCTGGAATCGCCCAGTTTCTCCAAAAGCTCCTGCAAATAGGCCGTGGTCCCGTCACTGCTGCAATCCTCTACCAAAAACCATTCAAAATCCTGATAGGTCTGGGACAGCACGCTGTCTATTGTCTCTTTGATATACTCCCTGGCATTATAAACCGGGGTAACAATACTAACCATTCTTTTTCCTTTCTGTCATCAGGCTACGCCAACCTGTTTACTTCATCCTCTGTAAAGATAAAAATATAATACTCTCCCATCAAAACAGCTTTTTTGAAAAACCTGATTTCGATACTTCTTATGATTCTTTCATCCGATTGGGATGGCAGTATCAGACAGTTCACACCGCCCTTCAGCGCATTGTGAATTCTTCTGGCTCCCTGGTAATCCGACTCCTGTCTGACGGCATAGATGTCACCGTTGTTTTTCATCCATTCATAATCCTGTCTGCATTCTGTACTGTAACGGTCATCTGTAAAGTACTCCAGTTCCTTTTCCCACATATCCCTACCATAGTATAGGGCAACTTCCGGTTTTACTATTCTTGCATATTGAAGAATCTCCTCCGGTGCCCATAAAACGATATGTTCCAGTCCGCTCTTCCCTGCAAGCTCCAGGGTGGCATCCAACACCTGTGTAGCAAGCTTCATCTGCTGGTTATGATTTTCCTCCACAAAGGTCTCTTTTTTCGTTCCTAAGGACAACCCCAGAATTATCAAAACAGCCGCAACCACGACCCATTTTTCTGAGCGTTTCCTCTGTCTGTCACCGATATACTCCAATATAAAGGTTACGGCAGCATAGCCTATCATAGGAATCACCGGAATGAAGGTATAGATCCAAGCACCGTGGTAAATCAAGGACTGATACAGCTGCAACACATACGCTGTGGGAGGAAACAGACAAAGAACAAAGCTTAGGCAGGTGAACCAAAAGAATCCACCATGTCTTTTGTGACCTCCCTCCAACCACAGAAACAGAAGGGCTACTGCTAGCACCCCCAACAGTTTTGACTGCGTATTGAATTCCAGCCAATTGGCATAGGATGAGAAGATTCCCTGTATCATGACTCTCCTCCTTTTTTGCCCGCAAATATCTTACTGAAGGCTTTCACTGCAATCCATAAGGCTGTTGTCAGGAAGCACCAACCAACGCCATAACCGGTCCAAACCAGGCAGGTTTCTGCCAAGACAGGCAACAGCAGTAGTTCATATCTCTTTCGCTGTAAGAGACTAAGTGAAAA
Source organism: uncultured Lachnospiraceae bacterium (assembly GCA_945834545.1). GTDB lineage: Bacteria > Bacillota > Clostridia > Lachnospirales > Lachnospiraceae > Acetatifactor. Next base: position 7,766 of record CAMAHO010000007.1, read on the forward strand.
GGGCAACAGGACAGCAATGCGAATTGTCTGTGGTGAGAAGCCCTGATGAAACAACAGAAAACCTGCTTGTCCTTCGCAGGTATCAGAAACCAAAAACAGAACCAGAATCACAATTTGGAATACCATCCGGTGTAGTCTGCTATCCGGCCAGAAAGCCCGTGCCAGTGTGTAATATGCCACACAGGCAACCCCTAGGATAACTACCGGCATGATACGAAAGCTAAGAACGGACACTTCTATTTGAAACCAACTGCAAAGTGCTCCGTAGAGAGTGGGCAGACACAGTATTCGGAACCTACTGGGTGCACCCACCAGATACTCCCCGCCTGTAGTGGGATTCACTGTGAAGAGTCGGTCAGTAGAAAGGAAGGTGCTGGTGAGCTCCGGCGTCAAATCCTTATATAATGAAAAATCACTGTTTACCAAAATTCTCGCAACACATGCTACAAACAAAAGAGTCCAAAGCAGGCTTACGATATACTCCGCGCTGGTGAGATACTGCCGTCTCTCCTTCTCCCTCTGATTCTTTCTGTTTCTCCCCTTAATTTTTACTCGAATCAACCAGGACAAGATAGCCATAAACACCAGTAAAGCAGCTGCAACAACAAACAGTACACTCAATAATCTGATACATGCAGAAAAAGACCACCCTAAATATCCACTGATCAAGTGGGATATTTCGGCTAGTCCAATGCTGATGATTCCTCCTGCCAAATACCCGTCCGCTACAGTCAGCTTCTTTTTCCAAAAGAAACCATAGATAGCGTAGAGAAAGCTTGTCCCCAAAGCAAGAGGATAAATTAGTAGAAATGAACTGAGTAAAATAGTATTTTTCATACACCTACACTGCTTGCTCTTATTTTGAGACAGTATACCACATTACAGGTCATTTTACTATATCAATTGCGCAACTATCCATGCGCAAATCTCGGAATCGCAATAAGAGGGCAAGCTTCGGATTCTGTTCGCCAATCTTAATCCTTACTACATAGCCTTGATATCTAATCGTACCTTATCTGCTATACGGGCAATATACTCACTGTTGGTAGGTCTCGGTCTGCCCATTGCAGAAGAATAACCGAATAATTTTTCAAAGGTAACTGTATTGCCTCTGTCCCAGGATACCTCAATTGCATTTCGAATAGCCCTCTCCACCTTTTGATCTGTGGTTCTGAAATGTTTCGCTACCACAGGATATAAAAGCTTTGTAACACTTCCTGCCATCTCCATATCTTTGGACGACATAAAGATAGAATCTCTGAGATAATGATATCCCTTCAAATGGGCGGGTATCCCGATATCCAGCATAATTTCTGTAATGTACTTTTCTAATTCGATATCTTCTATTCTAGCAATCTCCATTTTTTCATCCTCCCAAAAAATGAAGTCTTGCCCTGAATTGCGATTTTCTGTGTTTATTATAACAAATTTGTCCGATTTTGTAATCTTTTTTTGACTGACAAAAGTCGACAATAGGTTTCGTATCATGAAACTGTTACCTGTATCTTGGATATTTGTAGTGACTTCCGGATGATTTTGGGGTATACTAATCCCTGGTGAAGGCTCAATTTCGATATGGGAAAACAAAAAACAAGAAAGGCAAATTATGAACACGCAATTGCTGAATAATACACTCCTTTGGGCTGCAGTTTGTGCTTGGTTTGTGGCTCAGTTCTTAAAAACCCTGATTCACACTCTGTTGCACAAATCCTTTCAGGCAGAAAGGCTGGTGGGAAGTGGTGGCATGCCCAGCTCTCATTCTGCGACGGTCTGTGCTTTAAGCACCGCTGCCTGTGTACTGTACGGAGCAGACAGTCCGATTTTTGCCCTGTCTTTCATATTTGCTATGATTGTTATGTATGATGCCATTGGAGTTCGTCGTGAAACCGGTATCCAGGCGAAACTATTAAACGATATCCTTAAGCTGTTTGAGGATATGGGACGCAACGAGCTGTCTGCCAACGAGAAGCTTAAGGAATTCGTTGGACACACCCCTTTGCAGGTACTGGCAGGTGCCATCTTAGGAATTGCCATGGGTTTGTTCATCTGTTATTTGCACTAAAAAACGCCCACTATGTGGGCGTTTTGTTTCTCATCAGTCTGAGCTTATTCTCCCAAGCCACTTTCGACCACTGCCACCAATCGTTCAATAGCCTCCTGCTCATCTTCTCCTTCGCATACAAATTCAATCTCATCTCCACACTTCACGCAGGAGCCTAACACACTCAATACACTCTTAGCATTTGCAATATTATCACGAAAGGAAAATGTAATCAGTGATTTAAACTGCATTGCCTCCTTGCACAATATGCCCGCCGGTCTTAAATGTAAACCTGTGGGGTTCTTAATAATTACCTTTTGACTTACCATGCTAACCTCCATAATCTGTATGCTATATATTCAATATAGCACACCCCTGTCCATCCAACAAGTGATTTCCTTCAACATATTTCTCTATAATTTTGAAACCTTAACCTTCAACGTATATTGTTCCTTTAATGTAACCTTATCATTTTCTGTAACAACTGTCAAAGGCACCTCATAAGACCCGTCATTTAAGGTCTTCATCTTCTTATCCTTCATCCAGGCTGCGATATCAATATAAGCAGTAACTGTCTCTGCTGTAACCTGCTCTAAGTCTCTCTGCAGGCCAAGAATCTGGCAGGTCACTTCTGTGACATCCACAGGCAGCTCCAATTTCTTTTCCTCCGGCACTCCCTGCACTCCAATCTGCTGAATCGGAATGGAAATGCTCTTTTCCGCTATCTGTTCCACCACTACCTCAATATCTGCTTCTGTGGAAGTATTTGTATCAGCAATACGTATATTGCCGGGCAGATAGTCTCGCAGATTCACCGTCACCGTGAAGGTACCCTCCTTTCCGGTAGCGTCCACGGCCTCTGCAGGAATTGTTACCTGATTTAAGGACATCAAGGCATATTTGGTGCCGGCTACCTTTAGCTTTGTAATGCTGGAATGTGTCTCACCGGTAAGCGCATAGCCCTCCGCCGGAGCGCCTCCTACATTTACCTTCACGCCAATCTCCTTTGTGGCCAGAATTTCCACATTCATATGAATCTGGTCTGTGTTCTTCTTGATACTCTTATGCTCCAGAAGGTTGTTTTCTTTGTCATACAATTCTACCAGCAGATTGGCTGACATATTAGCAGTAGCCCCCGTCACATCCAGCTGTATTTTAGCATATCCCACCTGGCTTATCACCGACTTGGGCCCGGAGACCTCTATCATAGTCTGGTCCGGTGTTGCCGAATACACGACATAACCCTCTGCCACTTCCCCTACGGTCTCATGCACTACACGAATCCACTTGGTGCTTTTTTCTTCTACATTCAGTCGCACCACATCATGGTCACCTGAGATGGAGCCCGCGTCTACATCCGCATTTTGTATCGAATACCTGATTGCAATGGTATTGATATCTGTCAGCTTGCTGACATCTGCTTCTGCGATAATGTCAGAGGTTCTGATGTTGCTTAGGATACTTACCGGAGCCGTCACTGTAACGCGCACCTCATCTGTATTATCCAACACCTCATACACCTTGTTTTCCGCATCCAACAGCTCAGTATTGATAATGGTAACGGGAATATTGCTAAAGGACTTTGTATCTCTTGGGTTTCCAATTTGCGCAATGACAAACCACAGTATACAGGCAAGTACGATAGAAGCTACCTTCAGCCCTAAATTCTTTGTCAAAACTTTGATCATTTCTTCGCCTTGCTCCTTCCCTTCTTGAGCAATATACTCTTATTTTCTTCACTTTCTTCCTCAATCAGAAGCTCCTCTAATTTGGCGCAAAGCTGTTCTGCATCCAGATTTCGGAACAATTCGCTCTTATAGGCCAGGCTAATTCGTCCGGTCTCCTCAGAGACAATGACAGTAATCGAATCTGTCACCTCAGAGATACCTACCCCTGCCCTGTGTCTGGTGCCTAAATCCTTGCTGATACTCAGGTTGACAGAAAGTGGAAGGTAACAGGTGGCAGAAACAATTCGATTTCCGCGAATCAAAACTGCCCCATCATGCAGAGGGGTGTTTTTTTCAAATATATTAATCAAGAGCTGGCTGGAGACAATCCCGTCTATCTCAATACCGGTCTGCTCGTATTCCAGCATGGAAAACTGCTGTTCTATGACAATCAACGCTCCCGTCCTTACTCTGGCCATTTCCATACAGGCCTGAACAATTTCCTTGATTGTCTTTACCGTCGTAATCTCTCCTCTGTTCCCAATTTCAAAGAGGAAAAACTTTCTCCATATTTTCTTTGTTCCCAGCTCCTCCAAAGCCTTTCTAAGCTCCGGCTGAAGCATAATAATCAACGCAATGACTGCAAAGCTCAGCACGTTTTGGGCCATCCACAGGATGGTATCCATATGAGCAAAATAAGCAATGGCCAGAAATGCCAGGATAACAAACATTCCCTTGATGAGAGCCCAGGCCTTTGTCTTCTTGGTCCAGGCTAAAATATAGTACAACAGAACGGCAATAATGATAATCTCTATCACATCGCCTATATCCATGGTCATTCGGTATAAACTAAATTTACTTAAATACCCATTAAATGCCTGAATCCACTTCATCTGTCATACCAACCTTTAAAATAAATCTTCAAAATCATCCTCAGAGGAATCTGTGGCACCATCCTCTTCCTCATCGTAATACTCATTTCCTACCGTCACTGTTCTGCCGGTTTTCTTTCGCTCTATCTCAGACTGTCTTCCGGTTCTCTCTGTCACCACACTTCTCTGTGGATTGATTTTTTTCACAGTTTTGGAGGATTTGGAAACGGTCATCTTCGGTACTGCCTTCACATAATAATAGTATTCATCATCCTCAAACTGTACCTTTTCCGTTCGACCATAGTCCACACAGAATCGGAAAAACTCCACAAGCTTTCCGATAGCAACCGCCAGAAAGGCTCCCAAAATCATGCTAACCACAGAAAGGTTTGTGTCGTAAATAATGTCTCCAACCAGCAATATCACCAGATTCAGTATAGCGCCGGACACCATAGCCACCGTCCAGGAATAATCCACCGACAATCGCTTGATCAAATACACTACCAGGGTCGTTACCGCAAAAGCAACCACTGTGACTAGCAGCGCCTGGTTATGAATTATGCCATCCAAAATCAGCTTAATCTTGCCCAGGCTGTCCTTCTCCATGGCCATAATGGCGGAGGCATTGACATTTACCGAGTGGATAAAAAAGTACAACACTGTCCCGCACACAACCGATACTGCAGACATTGCACCTCCCACAAGACCCACTACGACGGGCACGACATAAGGAATTTTCAGCATAAACAAAGCCGGCAGTAAGGCAATCACCACTGCATCCTTAGGTGCAAAACGCAAATACAGCAGGAGCATTACCAGACAGACACAAAAGCCCACTAATGCTACCTCCATGGATAAGGCGTACATATGCAACAAGGAAAAGACAATTGTAAAAAAGAGTATGCAGCCCGAGGGCAAAAAGGAACATGCCAAGGAGACAATCAAAAGAACTGCTATATTATCTATCTTCGCCATATATCCCAATTCGGCGTTAATCTGTCCTAAAACCAGAAGAGCCACTACAAATTTAATAAACGGCAAGATAAAAACAGCATTTCTGGAATAAAATTTTCGAATTTGATCTCGTAGTTCAAGTAAACCTGTCATTTATTTTTCCTCATACAGAGCTTTCAGTTTTTTTAAGTTCTGGTAATAGCACCGCAAGCTTCTTCTTGCCTTAATAAACTGGTATGTACTGACAAGATACAGGATAATACAATAGGCTGCAACAAAGGCTATATAGATAACCAGAACATTGCTTGCAAAGGCAAACAAATCCATCTTGTAAATATTTTCCATAAACTCTTCAAAGCCGTATGCAACATACAGGGCAAAGCAGACAGCAAAGGCTATGGTACCGGCAATAATCCCTTTTAGAACATGCCTGGCCACATAATCCGTACGGAAGTACTTGGCAATAGACATACACCTTTTCCCTTCCTTCTGTTCGTAGGAGGCCATTCTTGTCATTAGGATAACCTTATTCTCATTAATCATTTTATACCTCGGTTTTACAGGAATCTCATCTTGTTTTTGTCGTCCGGTTTCTTTTTCTCCGGTTCCTGAACCGGTTGGCTGCTTCGGATTACACTTTTAAACCCGTTGGTCAGATTATTCCTGCATTTGTCACAATATCTGCCACTACGGATAGGCGCGCCACAGCTCTCACAATTCAGATAAATAGCTGAATTTTCCGTAACCTCCAGGCGTTCCTCACGAAGCCACTGTTGAATCTGACTGGTTTCCACATCACAAGCATCTGAGACCTGCTTGATACCCACACCAGGGTGTTCCTCAATATACAGCTTCACTTCCTGAAATTTTGCCTCCAGGCTTTCCTTACAAGCCGGGCACACTATAGGACCGGACAAGTAATTAAAAATGTTGCCACAGTTTCTGCAATTTCTAATGTCCATAACTACCTCACATTCCCACGCCACAGGCCATCACCACAAAATAAACCTGCTCCGCCCCAAATTCCTTCAAGGTGGCTGCAACCTCGTCTATTGTACTGCCTGTGGTGTATATATCATCGATTATTATAATTGTCTTTAATTTTACAACATTTTGCCCTATATTGAAAGCATTTTTCAAATTATTTTGTCTTTCATAAAGGTTTTGTCCTCGTAACGGAGCCGTATTTTTCTGTCGCACCACATAATCAGGAAAAACCGGAATATGCATCCTTTTTCCAATCTCCTCTGCTATCACAGCTGACTGGTTGTATCCCCTTCTTCGATGCCTGCTCCTAGACAGCGGCACCGGCACCAGACCATCAGGAGAAACTGCACGGATAAACTCCCACAGACATCTGACTGTCATATCTGCGTAGAACGCAGCATATTCCTTCCTGCCTCCGTACTTAAACTGATAGAGGGACTTTCGGATGCTATCGTATTCAAACACGGCCCTGCCTCGGATGAATTGATGTTCCCTCTCCTTGCAATCTTGACAAAACTCTCTTTCAGCCATCAGCTTTTTGCCACATCTGGCGCACCATGGGGGCGTCACCAGGCACAGGGTTTTCAGGCACTCCGGACACACTAATCTGTGTTTGCCTCTCATAACTTTGTCGCAAACAGGGCAACGCCCGGGGAATACAAAACGGCTCATTTCTTGAACAACCGTCTCCAGGAAGCCTCTTATCTTCTGCTTTCTTTCTGTCATACAAGCATCCTTTCCCCTTTCGCCAACCAAGCTACCCGCCTCTCTTACCCCAAAGAGAAGCTCCCCTCTGGAAGTTGCGTTCCTACCACGGATTAAGCCAACTCCCGGATTCGTTCCCCAAGGGAGGTGTAGCGTCTGTTTTCACTCTCATTGTGAATCATTGCCTGGAATACATCCTTCTGCCCAAGGATGACCACCAGTTTCTTTGCCCTTGTGATTCCGGTATATAACAGATTTCGGTTCATAAGCATTGCCGGACCGGATAAAAGCGGCATGAGCACTGCAGGGTATTCTCCACCTTGGGATTTATGAATGGTAACTGCATAGCACAGCTCCAGCTCCTCTAAAATCTGAAAGGGGTAGGTCACTCTCCTGTGCTCATCAAATTCCACCACCAGGTAGGATTGCCTTTCATTGATTTCCTTTATCACTCCCATATCCCCGTTAAATACGCCTTGCCCCTTGTCAATTACAATTTGGTAGTTTCCCAGGACTTCCCATTCCAATTCATAATTATTCTTAATCTGCATGACCTTGTCTCCTTCCCGGAACAGTCCTTGACTTGTTTCATGTTCTGCCTTGGAGGGATGAGGCGGATTCAAATACTCCTGTAAAATCGGATTCAGAGCCAGTGTACCCAAAGCTCCCTTCCGCATAGGAGTGAGCACCTGGATGTCAAAGGAAGAGGCCTGCACATACTTGGGCAATTTGTCTCTCACCAGCTCCACCATATGTTTGTATATCACATTGACGTTCTGTCGTTCCAGGAAGAAAAAATCTTCGGATTTGTTGTCCAGGGGAACCTCCTCCCCCCGATTGATTTTATGGGCATTCACAACGATATCGCTGCCGGTTTTTTGTCGAAATATCTTCTGCAGTACAACACAGTGAAAGCACTTACTATCCATAATATCCTTTAACACCTGACCCGGTCCGATGCTGGGCAGCTGGTCCACATCACCTACTAAGATCAACCTGGTCCCGGGCACGATTGCCTGGAGAAGGGCTTGAAAAAGGGATACATCCACCATGGACATTTCATCGATAATTACCACATCTGCATCCAGCGGATTTTCCTCGTTTCGTTCAAAGCGAACCTTTCTTTTATCCTCCTCGTCCAACGCTCCGTTCAGCTCCAGAAGCCTATGTATGGTTTTCGCCTCATAGCCTGTAGCCTCACTCATGCGCTTGGCTGCTCGTCCTGTAGGTGCAGCCAGCAGTAAATCCAGGCCTTCTGACTGGAAATACTGAATCATCAGATTGATGGTTGTGGTTTTCCCTGTGCCGGGCCCGCCGGACAAGATAAATACGCCGTTGCAAATGCTCTCCAATGCCGCTTCCAGCTGATGCTCCTCCAGAATCAGTCCATTCCTCTCAGCTGTTTTTTCCAGTTTCCCTCGCAGCTGCTGTCTCTGGCCGGGCAGCATATAGCTCTCTCCCACAGCTCTATCCAATTCCAAAAGTTTTTTTGCACAGCTTAGCTCTGTGTAGAAATAGGATTGCAAATAGACTCTGTCCTGTCTTAGGATGACTTTTCTGTCTACAGAAAGATTTGAAATCTGTGTCCTTACGAGCTCGGGCGTCGTCTCCAATAAGGCTGCACTTCGCTCTGCCAGGTTCTCTTCCGGCAGGTAGCAATGCCCCTCTGCCACGGATTGGGACAAGGTATAAAGAATCCCACACTGAATTCGGTACTGGGAATCCATCTTTATTCCCAGCTGCATGGCAATTCCATCTGCTATCTTAAAACCTACCCCCGAAATATCCTCCGCCATCTTATAAGGGTTTTCCTGAAGCATGGCATATAGTCCTATTCCATAGCGGTTGTAAATCTTTAAGGCCAAAGCATTGGAGATACCAAATTTGGAGAGGTGCATAATAGCTTCCCTGAGTTCCTTTTTATCCTCCATATTTTGAGAGATCTCCATGGCCATACGGGTACTGATTCCCTTAATCTCTGCCAACCGCTCCGGCTCTTCGTCCATAATCCTAAGGGTATCCTCGCCAAATTTCTGAATAATACGCTTTGCCAGCGCAGCCCCTATACCTTTTACTGCCCCGCTTGCAAGATAGCGTTCGATTTCCTCCAGCCCTTGGGGCGCGATCTCAACATACTGTGCCATCTTAAACTGATGTCCGTAAGTAGGATGATCCATATACTCCCCTTTGGCCTCAATTGTAATTCCTACCGTCAGTGCAGGACATTTCCCGGTGCAGACAACCTCCTCTTCCCCCACCATCAGCACAATTACCTTATAACCATTTTCTGCTTCGTACAGGAAATGGTCAACATAACCAGATATTACTTCCATATATTCTCCCATCTATCAAATATCAAAATGTGAATTGTAAACGGAAACCAAGAGCATAGACAAGCAGGGGCTCTATGCCCCTGCAGAAGAATCCACAAGAAAAAGGTCGCTTCCTTAATTTTTAGGACGGAAGCTCTGTAGTAGTATAGTTGCGTTTCATTTGCTCATACAGACTTTGTGCCAGTCCCAAGCTGTTGGTCTGTGTAGAGTCCTCTGCTATCTGTTGAACAGTCTTGTCCTTGAAAAAATCCACCAGTGTACTGTTGGAAGAGTCCTCTGTAAGCTTGGTGGTTTTCATCATTTCCTTAAAAACCTGCTCTAAAAAATATGCCTCAAATTTTTTACAGGCATCCATAAGTTCCTCATCAGAGGCGCCGGAATAATCCTCCTTAATCGTACCTTCCAGGGAGGTTTGGGAGGAAGCCATATTCTTATATTGATCCAAATATCCTTGGGACAAGCCATTGATATCCATGCTAACTCCTTCTGCAAATCAAAACTTATCTTCTCAGATTGTTCGCCTGCTGCATCATTTCATCGGAGGCAGTGATGGCCTTTGAATTCAGCTCATAAGCTCTCTGTGCCACGATCATATTGACCATTTCGTCAACCACCTGCACATTGGAGCCTTCAAGGTAGCCTTGCACAACCCTGGTTTTTTCCACATTGTTGTTGGTGGCTTCGTTGATGGGCTGACCACTGGCAGCCGTCACCTTGTACAAATTGGAATCCTCTTTTTCCAGGCCATTGGGATTGGCAAACTGAAAAACACCAATGCGAATGCCAATAGGCTGTGCATTGTTTTTTTCATCCGGATAGCAAATCTCGCCATCCTTGGAAACCGTGACACTGGAGAGAACATAGTTTGTATCCAGGATGATTGGTGTCCCCTCCGTGCTCAGAACAGGAAGTCCATCCTTGGTAGCCAACATATTCCCATTGGTTCCCAGAGTAAACTGCAAATCTCCGTTTCTGGTATAATAGCTTTCTCCATCCTCGCCTCTGACTGCGAAGAAGCCCTTGCCATCCAGGGCAAACGCCGTATCACTGTTAGATGCCAGAAGATTGCCGGTCTTAAAATTCGATGTAATGGATGCATTTCTTACACCCAGGCCAACCTGCGCCGTGCTGGGCTTTTGCTCTCCGTTGGCAGAGGTGGTTTTGGTCTGAATATTTTGATATAACAAGGTTTTAAACTCGTTTGTCTGTGTCTTATACCCGGTGGTGTTTACATTCGCCAGATTATTTGCAATCGTATCCACATTGGTCTGTTGTGCAATCATTCCGGTTGCTGCTGTCCATAAGCTTCTTACCATACTCTACACCTCACCCCTTAAATCTTTCCAAGCTGAGATACTGCAATACCCAGAGATTCATCATAGGTCTGCATAATCTTCTGATTGCTTTCATAAGCCCTGGTGATACTGATTAAGTTCACCATCTCCGACACTGTCTGTACATTCGACATCTCTAAATACCCGGAGTTAACGGTAGCCTGAGAACGAATGATCTGAGCACCCTCCAAGGGTTTAAAGAGAGTCTCCCCCGTTCTCTGAAGATAATCGTAATTCTCGAAATCGATTACCTGGAGCTTTGCCAGTCTGGTACCATTTTGGTAAATGGTTCCGTCCTTGTCAATCTTGGTATCCTGTAGGGGATCAATCTGTATATGACGATTTTGCTCATCCAACACATAGTCTCCATCTTGGGTAACCAGGTACCCCTCTTTGTTTAAGGTAAACTGACCAGCTCTGGTATACAGGGTGCTGGTTTCCTGATTCTTATTTGTGCACTCTATGGCAAAGAAACCTTCTCCGCCCAGAGCCAAATCAAAGGTATTGTCCGTTACGCGGAAAGAACCTTGGGTATAGTCCACATAATTTTCCCCTATCTTTACCCCGGGATTGTTGATGCCTGTCCTCTGAACATTTCTCTCTCCCACGGACTTGTCCTTGATTTTTACGGTCAGAATGTCATCAAAGGACTGGCTGGTGGAGCCTTCCTTTTTGTACCCTACCGTGGAGGCATTTGCCAGATTATTGGTGAGGATGTCCATTCTGTTTTGCTCATTGATGAGCCCCGTATGTGCAATATACAATCCCTTTAACATACGATACCCCTTTCTCAGACAGCCTCCCTGCATATCTGTATCAACTATTTATATTTCGTAACTGCTGTACAATGACTTATTTATTTGTAATTCTATTCCATCCTATATACAGTTTACTCCCTGTAACCGGAGAGGAACTCCACATATTTTCCGGTTCCGATAGCAACTGCAGTCATGGGATCCTCTGCGGTCATGGTGTTGATACCGGTACGCTCACTGATTAGCTCCTCAAGTCCGCGAAGCAAGCTGCCTCCGCCGGTTAATACAATGCCTCTGTCGGCGATATCAGCTGCAAGCTCCGGAGGCGTTTTTTCCAAAACGCTGTGTATAATCTCAACAATTTGAGAGGTGGCTTCCCGCAAGGCCTCTTCGGTTTCCTCGGAGGAAACGGTAACTGTCTTAGGCAGACCGGTTACCAGATTACGTCCTCTCACATCCATATAGTCCACCTCAGGACGCTTGAATGCACAACCAATTTTAATCTTGATATCTTCCGCGGTTCTCTCACCAATCAGAAGATTATGTTTCTTTCTCATATAACGTACGATGGCTTCATCGAAGTCATCTCCGGCTACCTTAAGGGACGCGCTAACTACAGTACCGCCCAGCGAGATCACTGCAATATCAGAGGTTCCACCGCCAATGTCCACAATCATATTTCCGCAAGGCTTGGAAATATCAATTCCTGCGCCAATTGCTGCCGCAATCGGTTCCTCAATGATGGACACCTGCTTTGCCCCGGTCTGATAGGTGGCATCCTCTACTGCTTTCTTTTCTACCTCTGTAACACCGCTGGGCACACATACTGCAATACGAGGTCTGCGGAAGGTTTTCTTACCAATGGCCTTTTGGATGAAATACTTCATCATCTTTTCTGTCACGGTGTAATCCGAAATAACACCCTGTCTTAAGGGTCTGACAGCAACGATATTTCCCGGGGTTCTACCCAGCATCAATCGTGCGTCCTCTCCAATTGCCTTTATCTTGTTTGTATCTCGATCAAAAGCTACTACAGACGGCTCTTTTAATACTACGCCCTTTCCTCTGATATATACCAGGATAGAAGCGGTTCCCAAATCTATACCGATATCTGTTCCGTGCATCTGTCTGCTCCTCCTTATTTCCTAAATAAGCTCCTATTCTATAGCTGTTCATTGAAAGCATCTTCCAAGTCAGCTTTTCCAATGAGAAAATGATACTATCCCTCAATTTAACACAATAACTTAAAGTGTATTATACCCGAAAAAAATAGAATTTGAAAGGGCTTTATAAAAAAATAAGAAAAAGGCACAGAAACTCTGTACCTTTTATATCGGCTGATAGAACGGAAACATTAGGGACGGGGTTTTTTGTTGCCCATGTCTGTCCCCAATGTAACATATCGATAGAGTTCAAGTGGTCCCTGCTGTCCCTTACATGTAGATGTGTTACATTGGGGACAGACATGGGCAACAAAAAACCCCGTCCCTAATGTTTCATCGCAATGTATTTCCCGGTGTAGGAAACGGGATTAGCTGCCACTTCCTTGGGAGTACCTTTTGCAATGACCGTACCTCCACGGTCACCTCCCTCGGGACCGATGTCGATGATGTAGTCCGCCGTCTTAATCACATCCAGATTATGCTCAATCACCACCAAGGTATTGCCTGCATCTGCCAGTCTATGGAGGATTTCCACCAGCTTATGAACATCTGCAAAATGCAGTCCTGTGGTGGGTTCGTCCAAAATGTAGATGGTCTTTCCGGTACTTCTCTTGGAAAGCTCAGTGGCAAGCTTGATACGCTGGGCCTCTCCTCCGGATAGAGTTGTGGAGGGTTGTCCCAGCTTGATATAGGATAGGCCTACATCATATAAGGTCTTGATCTTATTGTAGATGGAGGGAATGTTTTCAAAGAAGGGAAGAGCCTCCTCCACCGTCATATCCAGCACATCAAAGATACTCTTTCCTTTATAAAGGATGTCCAGGGTTTCTCTGTTGTATCTCTTTCCGTTACATACTTCACAAGGGACATACACATCCGGAAGAAAATGCATCTCTATCTTAATAATACCGTCTCCACCGCAGGCTTCACATCTACCGCCCTTCACATTAAAGCTGAAACGCCCCTTGGTATATCCCTTCGCCTTGGCATCCATAGTAGACGCAAACAAGTCTCGAATCATATCGAAGACACCGGTATAGGTGGCAGGATTGCTTCGGGGAGTACGTCCTATAGGAGATTGGTCAATATTAATTACCTTGTCCAGCTGCTCCATGCCAAGGATTTCCTTATGCTTCCCAGGTATGACTCTGGCACGGTTTAAATCTCTGGCAAGGCGTTTGTAAAGAATTTCGTTTACCAGAGATGATTTACCAGAACCTGACACGCCTGTCACACAAGTAAATACACCCAGAGGAATATCCACATCAATATTCTTCAGATTGTTCTCCTGTGCACCCTTTACCTTGAGCCAACCGGTAGGTTTTCTGGTCTGTGCCGGTATGGGAATGAATTTCTTCCCACTAAGATACTGACCTGTGATGGAATTCTCATTAGCCATAATTTCCTGGGCAGTTCCCTGAGCTATGACCTCTCCTCCGTGAGAACCGGCTCCCGGCCCAATATCCACAATATGGTCTGCCGCAAACATGGTATCCTCATCATGCTCCACAACAATCAGAGTATTCCCCAGATCCCGGAGTTTCTTTAAGGTCGCCAATAGCTTGTCGTTGTCCCTTTGATGCAGTCCTATGCTGGGCTCGTCCAGAATATAGCAGACGCCTACCAAACCGGAGCCTATCTGAGTTGCCAAGCGAATTCTCTGTGCTTCTCCACCGGACAGACTGGCTGTGGCTCTGGATAAGGACAGATAGTCCAGGCCCACATTGATCAGAAATTCTACTCTGGCACGGATTTCCTTCAGTATCTGCTCCCCTATGAGAAGCTGCTGCTTGGTAAGCTCCAGGTCTCCAAGATATTCCTTCAGCTTTAAAACTGACATGTTTGTCACTTCATATATGTTTTTATCCCCTACCGTAACTGCCAGAGATTCCTTCTTCAGTCGCATTCCGCCGCAGGCTTTACAGGGAGTAATTCGCATAAAGGTTTCATACTCTTGCTTCATGGCTTCGGAAAAGGTTTCCTTATAGCGTCTTTCTACATTCTTTAGGATGCCTTCAAAGGCTGTGGGATAGACACCCTTCCCTCTTTGCCCCTCATAATACACATCCACGCTCTCTCCGTTCGTACCGTACAGCAAAATGTCCTGAATCTTTTGAGGGTACTCTCCAAAGGGAGTATCCAAATCAAATTGATATCTTTTCATCAGTGCCTGCAGAATGGCATTGGTAAAGCTGCTCTTATCCGTGCAGGACTGCCAGCCCATGACGGTGATTGCTCCCTGGTTTATGGATAAGCTTTTATCCGGAATCATGAGTTCCGGTGCAAACTCCATCTTATAGCCTAAGCCCACACACTCCGGGCAGGCGCCAAAGGGATTGTTAAAGGAAAAGCTTCTGGGCTCTAATTCACTGATACTGATCCCGCAGTCCGGGCAGGAAAAGCTCTGGCTGAAATTCATAGGTTCACCGTCAATGACATCCACCACCAGAAGCCCTTCTGCCAGATTCAGCACATTTTCAATGGAGTCAGCCAGTCTTCTTTGGATTCCATCCTTTACCACCAAACGATCCACTACGATTTCTATGCTATGCTTGATGTTTTTATCCAACTTAATTTCTTCCGTCAGCTCGTACAGAGAGCCATCGATTCGAACTCTTACATATCCGCTTCTGGATGCACGTTCCAGCACCTTAATATGCTCTCCCTTGCGTCCTCTGACCACGGGAGCCAAAAGCTGCAGTCTGGTACCCTCCGGCAACTCCATAATCTGGTCCACCATCTGGTCCACGGTTTGCTTGGAAATGGGTTTCCCACAGTTTGGACAATGAGGAATCCCCACTCTGGCATACAAAAGTCGGAAATAATCGTAGATTTCCGTAACAGTACCCACGGTAGAACGGGGATTCCTATTTGTTGACTTCTGGTCAATGGAAATGGCCGGAGAAAGCCCTTCTATATGCTCCACATTGGGTTTCTCCATCTGACCCAAAAACTGACGCGCATAGGAGGACAAGGATTCCATATACCTTCTCTGACCCTCCGCATATATGGTATCAAACGCCAAGCTGGACTTTCCGGAACCTGACAGTCCTGTCAGAACCACCAGTTGGTTTCTCGGTATATCCACGTCTAAATTCTTTAAATTATGCTCATTGGCCCCACGGATTTTAATGTACTCCTTAGGACGCATCTTTACTGCTTCTTCCATTTTTCTCGCTCTTTCTTTTATTCTACTTTCTCTTAGCTTGTTTACATGAAATATACTTTTTCCTTGGGTATACTTTTCCCTAGCCAGTATTCCTTTCGTACGCTTCTCCTTGTATCCTTTCTTTTGTGATACAACCTCGCGCAACAGCTACCCCTCCAGCTTTAACAATACTTCCTTCAATTCCTTCATCTTGTCGCGAAGCTCTGCCGCGCTCTCGAAATCCAGCTCGGCTGCTGCCTTTTTCATCTTCTTTTGTACCTCACCGATAAGCTTCTCCAGCTCACGGGCATCCATAGATTCCGGATCCTTCTCGAAGCGGCTCTCCTCCTTCGCCACCTTCTTGGAAATGCTGATTAAGTCACGCACAGCCTTTTTGATAGTCGTAGGGGTAATGCCATTCTCTTCATTAAACTTCATCTGAATGGCACGACGTCTATTGGTCTCCTCCAGAGCAATCCTCATAGAATCCGTTATCGTGTCGGCATACATGATAACCCTGCCCTCTGCATTTCTAGCTGCACGGCCAATGGTCTGAATCAGAGAGGTGGCACTTCTGAGGAAGCCTTCCTTATCAGCATCCAGGATTGCCACCAGGGTAATCTCGGGAATATCCAACCCCTCTCGCAAAAGGTTAATACCCACCAAAACATCAAACACATCCAAACGCATATCACGAATGATTTCTGCCCTCTCCAAGGTATCAATATCCGAGTGCAGATACTTTACACGAATTCCGGCTTCCTTCATATATTCCGTTAAATCCTCAGCCATTCTCTTGGTCAGGGTGGTAATCAACACCTTGTTGTGTTTCTCAGTCTCTTTTCGAACCTCCCCTATTAAGTCGTCAATCTGGCCCTCCACCGGCTTTACCACCACCTCCGGATCCAAAAGACCCGTAGGGCGAATAATCTGCTCTGTCCGCAAAAGCTCATGCTCCTCCTCATAGACAGAAGGAGTGGCGGACACAAAAAGCATCTGGTCGATGTGACTTTCAAATTCCTCAAAGTTTAAGGGTCTGTTGTCCAAAGCGGAAGGCAAGCGGAAACCATATTCTACCAAGGTATTCTTTCTGGAACGGTCTCCTGCATACATGCCTCTTATCTGAGGAATGGTCATATGCGACTCATCTATAATAATCAGGTAGTCATCATGAAAGAAATCCATCAAGGTAAAGGGCGGAGCTCCTTCCGGCAGTGCATTCAGGTGTCTGGAATAATTCTCAATGCCAGAGCAGAAGCCGGTTTCCCGCAGCATTTCCACATCAAAATTCGTCCGCTCCGCAATTCGCTGGGCTTCCACCAGCTTGTCCTCACTCTTGAAATAGCGAACCCTCTCCTCCAGCTCCTTCTCAATGTTGACACAGGCCTCCATAATCTTGTCCTGGCCCACCACATAATGGGATGCAGGGAAAATCGCCACATGCTCCAGGGTGGAATGGACCTTACCCGTAACCGGTTCCACCTGACAAATGCGGTCTATCTCATCTCCAAAAAACTCTATACGAATATTAAAATCTCCACCGGTTGCAGGATTGACCTCCACCACATCACCGCGAACCCGGAAACATCCTCGGTCCAAATCAATGTCGTTCCGGTCATACTGGATTGCCACCAGTTCTCTCAGCACCTGTTCTCTGTCCTTCTGCATACCAGGCCTCAAAGACACAATCATGCCCTGATATTCCTCCGGACTACCCAAGCCGTAAATACAAGACACACTGGCGATAACCACCACGTCCTTCCTCTCAGAAAGGGAAGCTGTGCAGGACAGTCTCAGCTTTTCAATCTCATCATTGATGGAGGAATCCTTGTCTATATAGGTGTCTGTAGAGGGCACATAAGCCTCCGGCTGGTAGTAATCGTAGTAGGACACAAAATATTCTACCGCATTCTCCGGAAAAAATTCCTTGAACTCACCATAGAGCTGAGCTGCCAGGGTTTTATTATGGGCTATGACCAAGGTGGGCTTATTCAGTGCCGCTATGACATTTGCCATGGTAAAGGTCTTACCGGAGCCTGTAACGCCCAACAGGGTCTGAAACTGATTGCCCTTTTGAAAGCCTTCTACCAGCTCTTTGATTGCTTGTGGCTGGTCGCCGGTAGGTTGATATTCCGAATGAAGTTTAAAGGTATTTTGTTCAGCCTGCACGAAGTACACCTCCAAATCTCGTAGTTAATAAAAAGACATCCCACAATTTATCATTTTTGCAACTCAGTGAACGAAGCTACATATATATGAACTAAGCGGAATGAAACAGACCATATATTATAACCACTGAGAATATAGTATACCACAACGATTTTAAAAAGTACATAGCGAAGCGAACATTAGTTCTGGCTTTGTAACAATTTTAAAAAACAGCAAATAATCCGCAGGATATTTCTACCCTACGGATTACTCTAAAAAACGATACATCTGATACAAACTCA
>CAMAHO010000008.1 GCA_945834545.1 uncultured Lachnospiraceae bacterium
TAATTCTGACATAATTTTGAACCTCCTCGATTAATTTGTTTGGGGTGGAAGCCCCTGCAGTAATACCCACCAGGCGAACAGCTTTAGGCAGTTCTAAATGCAAGTCATCCAGTGTCTGTATAAAATAGGTGTTTTCACATACTTCCGCACATATCTCATACAATTTTGTGGTGTTGGAACTGTGCTTTGCCCCAATCACCAACATTGCGTCTGCTCTTCTGGCCAACTCTCTTGTCTGAGTCTGTCTTTCCATCGTAGCATTGCATATAGTATTCACAACATTAACATTATACCCATTGTCTTTCAAAATATCAACTATTTCTTCAAATTTCTTGTAGTTATATGTCGTTTGCGCTACCATGCAGTAATTTGTCTCCCTGGAATCCTGAAAAAGCAGTGCCTGCTCTTTGTTTTCCAGGACAAAGCACTTCCCTTTGCTCCACCCCTGAATCCCCTCCACCTCGGGATGAATGGGATTGCCGACAATAATGATGTTTTCTCCTTCCAGGCTTTTGGCTTCTACCACCTGGTGTATTCGTTTCACAAAAGGACAGGTTGCATCTACCAGGACCAAATTGCTTTCTTCGATTCTCTTTTGGATTCTCTCCGGAATTCCATGAGCCCGAATGAGCAAAACGGCCTTCTCCCCACTTTGTATCAGGGTTTCCAAGTCCTGCTCATGTTCCACCACGCTTACCCCTTTTTCACAAAGCTCCTGTACCACAGAATCATTGTGTACAATGGGGCCATAGGTGTAGACCTTTTCACCGGTTTTGAGTTTTTCATATACAGCTTCTACTGCTCGCCTTACTCCAAAGCAAAAGCCGGCTGACTTTGCAATTTCTACCTTCATGAAAGCAAACCCTTTTCCTTACACACTTCCAAAATTCGTTCTACTCCCTGCTCCAGGGTCATATCCGAATTATCCACTAATACGGCATCCTTAGCCTGACATAGGGGGGATGTTTCCCTATGCATATCGCGGTAATCTCTCTCCTCAATATCCGCCTTTATCGTCTCTAAGTCTGCACTCTGCCCCTTGGCAAGCAACTCCTCCATACGTCTCCTGGCACGAACAAGAGAGCTGGCGGTGAGATAAATCTTCACATCTGCCTTGGGTAGTACGCAGGTTCCGATATCCCTTCCATCCATAACACAATCCTTTTGAGCCGCTAATTCTTTTTGCAGGGATACTAACTTCTCTCTCAGCTTTGGCACCACGCTGGTGGCTGAAGCCATATTTCCTACTTCCTCTGTACGAAGATATGCATTGACATTTTCTCCGTTTAGATAAACCACCTGCTCACCATTTTCATAAGCAATGCTGATGGAGGCATTCTGGCACACCCGGCCTATCTGTTCAACATCAGCCGGATTGACTTCCTGACGCATCAGATAGAGTGCCATGGCCCGATACATGGCTCCTGTATCTACATAAATATAGTTTAACCGCTTGGCTATCTGCTTTGCGATTGTGCTTTTTCCTGCTCCTGCAGGTCCGTCTATGGCAATATTTTTACTCATCCTTCTCCTCCTTTGCCGCGTTTGTCCCGGCTAAATACCCGGTAGACCAGGCAATCTGCAAATTATATCCGCCTGTCAGGGCGTCCAGATCCATGACTTCCCCTGCAAAATACAAACCCTTTACCAGCTTTGACTCCATAGTAGCCGGCTGTATTTCCTTGCAAGCCACACCTCCCTGGGTGATGATGGCCTCCTCAAAGGGACGCGTATCTGCGATGGTAAGCTTTAGATTTTTGATCCTATCTCCGAAACGAAGTCGTTCCTCTCTTGAGACAGAATTGCACTTTTTTTCAGGGTCTATCCCGGATAGCTCCACCATAACCGGAATCAATTTGGCCGGAAACAGACCTGCCAGGGAATTCTTAAACTGTTTGTTATGATTTTCCTCAAACTCACGCAATAGTCTGGCATCCAGCTGTGCTACAGAAAGCGCCGGTTTCAAATCAATTATGACCACCGCCTCTCCCTTACTCCTGTATTTTTGCCAATAACTGCTGGCAGAAAGCACAAGAGGACCTGTAATCCCGAAATGTGTAAACAGCATCTCTCCCAGTTCAGAGTAATATTCCTTCTTTCCAACACTCAAGGTAAGTGTCACATTTCGCAACGATAACCCCATTAGCTTAGGCACCCATTCTTCCACCGTAACTAAGGGTACCAAGGCCGGTTTTGGTTCTACCAGGGTATGTCCTGCCTGTTGGGCAAAGTCATAGCCATCTCCTGTAGAGCCTGTGGAGGGATAGCTTTTCCCGCCGGTGGCTACTATCACGGCATCCGCCTTCAGGCTCTTGCCATTGGATAACAGTACACCATCCACCTGATTCTCTCTATATAGTATATCCTTCACTTCTGAGTTTAGTCGCACCTCAACTGTTTCCTGTTTTAGTGCTCTTTGCAAGGCAGAGATGACATCTGAGGCGTGGTCACTGATTGGGAATACCCTCTCCCCTCGTTCCACCTTTAAGTGGCACCCCATTTGCTCCAGTACGCTTTGAATGGAATCCTTGTCGAACTGGTTATAAGCACTATACAGAAACTTCGGATTGCTGACGACAGATAGCAGATGCTTTTCCATTTCATGATTATTTGTCACATTGCATCTGCCCTTCCCGGTAATGAAGAGTTTTTTTCCAAGCTTCTCATTCTTTTCTACAAGAGTGACTCTGGCGCCTCCTCTAGCAGCATAAATTGCCGCAACCATCCCTGCGGCTCCACCTCCGACGACTACTACCTGCTTCACTTAGCATCCTCCTCTTGTCTCCTCAAAGGATAATTGAGCATAGGCTCGTCGTCAATAAAGTTGATTTCATCATTTAAGTAAACCTGATAGTTGTCCCACACTTCCTCCAGCATCTCCAGATTCTCTTTTACTGTATTGGGACATTTTAAACACAGTGCCACCACAAGCGCATTGATGACGCTTAAGGGTGCTACAAGGGAATCTACTATAGAAACCATATCACTTCTGGCAAATAAGTTGCAGGAAGAATACAAATTCATTGGCGAATGTGCTGAATCAGTAAGTGCAATCACCTTGGCATTTCGGTCATTTGCAAATTCCATAGCTTTCAAGGTACGCATGGAGTATCTAGGAAAGCTGATACCGATAAAACAATCCTTGTCAGTAATATGCATCATCTGTTCAAAGGTCTCACTGACACTGGTAGTATTTAACAATCGGATGTTTCCACGAATCATATTTAAATAAAAATGCAGGAAAGCAGCCAAAGGCTCATTTGAGCGAAGTCCCATAATGTAAACCGTCTCTGCCTCCAAAATAATGGAAACTGCTGTATCAAAGGAAGCCACATCCAGATTGCTCATGGTATGCTGAATTTTCTCAATATCCGAGCTAAGGACAGAGGTCAGTATCTCTGACTCTGAGCGTGCTTTATATGCTGCTCCCATACCACTGATACCGGAAAGCTTTCCCCGCACGCACTCCTCCATTGCTCTCTGCAATTTGGGATATCCGTTATAGCCCAGGCTTGCAGCAAATCTGACTACCGTAGACTCACTAATTTCCAATACATCCCCCAGAGAGGCCGCGGTCATAAACACAGCTTCATCCATATGTGCCAGAATGTACTCCGCTATTTTCTTGTGGCTTTTGCTCATTCTCTGTTTGTGTACTTCCATGCGTCTCAGTAAATCATTATTC
Source organism: uncultured Lachnospiraceae bacterium (assembly GCA_945834545.1). Taxonomy (GTDB): domain Bacteria; phylum Bacillota; class Clostridia; order Lachnospirales; family Lachnospiraceae; genus Acetatifactor. Next base: position 3,686 of record CAMAHO010000008.1, read on the forward strand.
ATATGTGTTTTCTCCTCGAAACTCAAAAGGACGGTACCATATTCGGCACCGTCCCCCTGTAATCCTTTTAGACAGGATATGCTCCATTTTTTGTGTCTGCAACAGAAAGATCCACTTTCTCCTGCTGTGCCTGACGATATTTAAAGAAATCCTTAGCAACCTGAGGGAATAAAGCATAGCTTAATACATCCTCATCCTGCTGCTTGTACTCTTTCATTTCGCTTTCCAGCTTGTTCATCTCTGCAGGAAGTGTATCTGCGAAACGACCGGTCAATCTCTCCTCGCCGGGAATAACCTTGTCAATTACCTCCTGGCTCATAGGCTTAACTGTCTGACCATATTCGCCACGCAGCACAGCCTTGGTCTCCTTGGTAGCCATCTTGTATCTCTCGCCCATAAGGACATTAAATACTGCCTGGGTACCTACAATCTGTGAAGAAGGAGTTACCAAAGGAGGCTCGCCCAGATCCTTACGTACTGCAGGAATCTCCTTCAATACATCATAGTACTTATCCTCTGCATTCTGTTCCTTCAGCTGGCTAACCATGTTGGAAAGCATACCGCCGGGTACCTGATACAGCAGAGTCTTAATATCAACGCCCATAACCTTAGGATTGAGTAAGCCGTTTGCAAGGCACTCATCTCTGTAAGGGCGGAAGTAATCAGCGATTTCAGCCAACAGATTCTGGTCAAAGCCGGTGTCGTATTCCGTACCCTTAAATGTCTCCACCATAACCTCTGTAGCAGGCTGTGAAGTACCCATAGCAAAAGGACTCATAGCGGTGTCAATGACATCTACGCCAGCCTCTACTGCCTTCAAGTAGGTCATAGAAGCCACACCTGAGGTATAGTGGGTATGCAGCTGGATAGGAAGCTTTGTATTTTCCTTCATAGCTTTAATCAGCTCTGTTGCCTTATAAGGCACAAGCAGACCTGCCATATCCTTGATACAGATAGAATCAGCACCCATCTCCTCGATATTCTTAGCCATCTCTGCCCAGTACTCTAAGGTATAGGCATCTCCTAAGGTATAGGAAAGAGCCACCTGTGCATGGCCTCTGCCTTCCTGCTGTTTCATCTTGTTGGTAGCATTTACAGCTTCCTGTAAGTTAGGCAGATAGTTTAAGCAGTCAAAAATACGGATGATATCGATACCGTTGGAAATAGACTTCTGTACAAAGGCATCTACTACATCATCAGCATAAGGTCTGTAACCTAAAATGTTTTGACCGCGGAACAACATCTGCAGCTTTGTATTTTTAAATCCATCACGAAGCTTGCGAAGGCGATCCCAGGGATCTTCCTTCAGGAAACGAAGGGATGCATCAAAGGTAGCACCACCCCAGCACTCTACGGAATGATAGCCAACCTTGTCCATCTTCTCTACAATGGGAAGCATAAACTCTGTAGGCATTCTGGTAGCAATTAAGGACTGGTGAGCATCACGCAAAATGGTTTCCGTAATCTTAATCGGTTTCTTAACTTGTTCTGACATTTACGAATTCCTCCATCATATTTTTATTTAGAATACTCCAAAAATAGCCATAAAGGTACCGGCTGCTACAGCAGTACCGATAACACCGGCAACATTAGGTCCCATAGCGTGCATCAACAGGAAGTTGGTGGGGTCTGCCTCGGCGCCGACCTTCTGGGACACACGGGCTGCCATAGGAACTGCAGATACGCCTGCGGAACCGATCAAAGGGTTTACCTTTCCACCGGTCAAAACGCACATCAGCTTACCAAACAAGACACCGGCAATGGTTCCGAAGATAAAGGCTAGCAAACCAAGTGCTACAATCTTTAAGGTAGCAAGGTTTAAGAATGCTTCTGCACTGGTGGTAGCACCTACAGAGGTACCCAGCATAATAACAACAATGTACATCAATGCATTGGATGCCGTATCTGTCAGCTGTCTTACCACTCCGGACTCTCTGAAGAGGTTACCTAACATCAGCATACCTACCAAAGGAACGGTGGTAGGAAGAATCAAACCAACAACAATTGTAACGACGATAGGGAACAAAATCTTCTCCAGCTTGGATACCGGTCTAAGCTGGTTCATTTTAATCTTTCTCTCCTTCTCCGTAGTAAACAGCTTCATAAAGGGAGGCTGAATAATCGGAACCAGTGACATGTAGGAATAAGCTGCCACTGCGATAGGTCCCATAATCGCTGTCTGTCCCAGCTTGCTGGCTAAGAATATGGAGGTAGGACCATCTGCACCACCAATAATGGAAATAGCAGCTGCCTGCATATCATTAAAGTCTAAAAGGATTGCTCCGAAGTAAGCAGCAAAGATACCAAACTGTGCCGCTGCTCCCAACAAGAAGCTCTTGGGATTTGCAATCAAAGGGCCAAAATCTGTCATAGCACCTACGCCCATGAAAATCAGGGAAGGCAGGATAGCCCATTCATCCAAAATGTAGAAATAGTGGAGTAAACCACCTACACCGTTGGCAGCCTCCTCCGGAGAAAGCATAATATCCGGATAGATATTCACCAACAGCATACCGAAAGCAATCGGAGTTAACAGCAAGGGTTCAAAGCCGTGTCTGATTGCCAGGTATAGAAAAAAGCACGCAACACAAATCATAACATAATTTCCAACGGTAAGGTTGAAAAAGGCAGTTTGATGAATCAGGTTGCTTAATGTTTCTATAATGTAATCCATTAGTTGACCTCCTGATGCTCAAATCTGAGCAAAGCTCTCTTTCTTAGTTCATTGTAGCAAGTAATGCACCTGCTTCTACTGCATCGCCTACAGATACATTAATGCTTGCAACAGTACCGTCCTGAGGAGCCACTACAGGGATTTCCATCTTCATAGCCTCCAGAATAACTACTGCATCGCCCCTCTTTACAGCCTGTCCAACACTAGCTTCTACCTTGAATACCTTACCGGCTGCACCAGCCTCAATCTTAACACCGCCAGCTGCACCGCTTGCTGCAGGAGCTGCCTTAGGAGCTGCCTTGGGTGCTGCCTTAGGTGCTGCAGGAGCTGCCTTAGGTGCTACGCCGGCTGCGCCCTCTTCTACTACTACATCATATACATTTCCATTTACAGTGATAGTATAATTCTTCATTTCATTTTCCTCCAAATTATCGATTTACTTTACGAATTGAACGTACTACATAGCCGTCAGAGGAAGAAGCTCCCTCATAGGCAGCTACTGCCGCAGCAATCACGGCAACCAGCTCCAGGTCATCCTCTGCAACCTCTTCCTGCTCCACGATCTGAGCCACTGCATTGTCAATACCGGTGGCATTGTCGGATTTCTTCTTAGCCTTAGCATTCTGCACCTTCGCAATCAGGGTGAAGGAAGAAATGATCAGGCAGATCAGAATCAGAACAGCGAACACCGTTCCCATACCCAGCAAGGTATTCAGTCCTGCTTTTCCCATAAGCTCTCCTAAAGTCTGTTTCGGGCTTATGGATGCACTTTCCAGTTTTAAGTACTGGTCCTTGGAAAAGACAATCTCGACGGTACCCTGTTTCTTTGTACCGGCTACATCCAAGGTAACAATGATTGTGTTTTTATCAATCTTTCCTTCTGCATTATTGACACTTTCTACAGTACCCACAGTGTCCAAGCCCTTTTTAAAGGATTCCACTGCAGACTTTAACGCATTTCCGTCCACGGCGATGCCGCTTTCGCTTAAAGCCTTTTCCAGCTCTTCCGGTGTAAATACCTTAAGTGCAAAAGCCATAGAATCTGTGTCAATAAAGTCATATATAAGGGAAATTATGTCAGTTGAAGCATATTCCTCTGCCATATCGACAAGGTCAGACTGATACTTTTCTACTTCCGGGTCTGCCTCGCCGCAAGCTGTAAAGCTAAAAAGGCAGGCGATTATGCAGAGTAAAGTAACAATTTTCTTCATATCAATAATCACCCTTTCTAGACAGTGCCGTGCTTCTTAGCAGGACGGTCTTCACTCTTTGTATAAAGCATCTCAAAGGCGCCGATCACATATTTTCTGGTGTCACCGGGCTCAATAATCTGGTCTACATATCCTCTCTTGGCTGCACTCAAGACATTGCTCTGAAGCTTCTTGTATTCAGCCGCCTTTTCATCAATTGTGTCGGCACCCTGTCCGTCGTACATAACCTTGGCTGCTAATGTGCTGTCCATAGTACCAATCTCAGCTTCCGGCCAAGCGAAGGTTAAGTCTGCGCCGATTGCCTTAGAGTTCATAGCCACATAGGCAGTGCCGTAAGCCTTTCCGATCACCACATTTACCTTGGGCACGGTAGCGTTTGCAAACGCATTGGTAAGCTGTGCTACAGCCTTTGCCATACCCTTTTCAGAGCACTTTGTAGCCTCCAAGCCGGTAGCATTGGTAAGGGTTAACACAGGAATATCAAAGGCATCGCAGAAGTTCACGAACTCAGCTGCCTTCACGCAGCCTTTCTTGGTTAAGACTGTGCCAAGCTTGTCTGCTACCTTACCTTCTTCATCACAAACCTCACTTCTGTTGGCAACCACACCAACGGTTGCTCCGTTGAAACGAAGGAAACCGGTAACCATCTCCTTCGCATAGGCAGCCTTTACCTCAAAGAAATCGTTGTCATCTGCAAGAATACTTGCTGCAATAGCAGTATCTCCTACGCAGCCTGCGATTTCCGGGTTGCTTCTGTTCAGATTGTCTGCACATTCATTAAGATAGCTTGCACTGTCTGTGTTGTTCACTGGAAGCATATCTACAAGCTTGCGAATCTGTGCAAAAAGTTCCTCTTCCTTTGCCACAACATCCACAGTACCTGCCTCGCCAGCCTGGAAATCAGCTGCTGCAGTATCACATTTTGTGACCTCGTTGCCATCCAGAGTATTAGGAGCGTTTACAAAGAGCTTAGCCTTCTCCTCCATAAAGGTGAAATCAGACATAGCCGTCAGAACAGCCAGACCGCCACCGCAATTACCGAAGACTGCGGTAATCTGAGGGATCATTCCCGATGCCATAGACTGCTTTGCATAGATGGTACCAAATGCATTTAAAGCATCTGTTGCCTCCTGCAATCTAAGTCCTGCGGAATCCAAAAGGCCGATTACAGGTGCCCCTGTCTTCATTGCCAAATCATAAAGGTTTGCAATCTTCTTTGCATGCATCTCGCCAACGGTTCCGCCCATTACGGAAACATCCTGGCTGTAGACATACACAGGATTGCCTTCGATAACTCCATAGCCGGTAATACAACCGTCAGAAGGAGTTTCATCAGGTTTCATATTGAAATCTGTTGCTCTGGCACAAACCTGCCCGCCGATTTCAACGAAACTGTTTTCATCAAGCAGAGAAGCAATTCTCATGCTCGCTTTTGAAGTGTTACTCATGCTTTCAGTCCTCCATTTATAATAAATAAACTAACACTTGATTAATAATTGAGGCATTTATAGGAAAAGCCAAATGCCCCCATGATTACTATCTATGGTAGTATACCATAAAAGCTGCCACTGGGAAAGTATTTTTTTCATTCCTACATAGAAAACCTCTCAAAACCCTTCCAAGATACCACAGCCAGCTTTTCTTTTTTATGCTGTCTCCTGCCACCAGGCTTTCCGTACACAGTAGGGTATCGCCTACCATGTAACGGATTTCTCCAACCTTCTGTCCTTCTGTTATGGGGGCAGTTACCTTCTTCGGAAGGTCCACCACCCGCTTTACTTTCTCGTCCTTATGCAACAAAAATGTTTCCTTAGCAGCCTCCATCCCCTTTGTATGAACGGAAACAAAGTCCCCCTCACCGTCAAATACCGGAAGTCTTGTTTCCTCTTCCTTCGTTCCTACCCAGGAACTGAGAGAATGCAATTCATAGTTTTCGTCTCCGTAACGCAGCAGCTTTCGCACATCCTCCCATTTATAGTTTTTATGGTTGGGCCACCCGCTGCCAAGCAGGGAAATAATGAAGCTTTTGCCGTTACTGTTTACTCCGCAGACATAGCAATACCCGGCCTTTGTGGTAAAGCCGGTTTTGCCGGCCAATACTCCCTCGTACATAGACAACAGGGCGTTTTTATTGCTCAGGGTAAATTGTCTGTTATTTTGACAAAAGGAATACTGTCTGGTACAGGCAATGGACTGAAATACATCCTTTTTAGGAGACAGATACAGACAATACCGCATCATGGTAGCCAAATCCACTGCAGTGGTCTGATGAGGAACAGCCACAGTCTGTTCTTCCTGTCCGGGTAAGATGTCCAGACCATTGGGGGTTAAGAAATTTGTATTCTTGCACCCGATTTCCATAGCTTTCCCATTCATATAGCGCAGAAAGCACTGCATTGCACTGAGCCCTTCCCAGTCCCTGCCACTCTGTCTTAATTTCTCTCCCAGATGTTCAGCCACGGCATAGGCCGAGTCATTATGGGACTCCAGCAGCATAGAATGCAGCAGTTGATTTACAGTATAGGTCTCTCCGGCTCTCAGATACAGCTTCACCTTAGGATTTCCTGCAGCCTCCTTGGAAATCGTCACCTCCTCATCCAGGTCACAATTCTCCAGGATCAGGATAGCCGTCATAATCTTGGTGGTGCTTGCCATAGCCCTTACCTGATCCTGTTCCTTTCCATATAAGACTCTCCCTGTATCGCCATCCATCAGGACTGCAGAAAGGGCGTGAACTCTGGGAATCTGAGCCTCTGTGTGAATTCCCAAAAACCACACTGCAAGGCAAAAAAACACAACATAAATAAGACCTCTGTATTTCTGCAAACGAATCATGGATTTCCTCTCCGGCCCATTCACAAAAATATATGAGGTCTTATCAATTTATATGTTTTCTTTTGGAACGATTATGTCATTTACATGTTCAGTTTTAGCTGAATCTCCTCTTCCGCCTGCTGCTTGAACTCCTCTAATTGAATTGGGTTCATCTCCGGAAGCTCCTCCAAGCTCTTGACTCCAAAGCTACGCAGGAATTGCTCGGTGGTGCCAAACAATAGCGGCCGTCCGGGTGCATCCAACCTTCCCAGCTCCTTGATCAAATCGTACTCCAGCAGCTTATTGATGGCGTGGTCACAGCTGACCCCACGGATGCGCTCCACATCCTGTCTGGTGACCGGCTGTTTATACGCTATGATGGACAGAGTTTCTATGACCGTGTCCGTCAGTGTAATCTTCCTGGGGGATTTTGCAATCTTAATCAAATCCTCATACATCTGAGGCTTGGTACAAAGCTGAACCGCATCGTCGAACCGGGTTAGCATGATCCCTCGGTCCTCCTTCTCGTACTCCTCTTCCATTTCCTGCAGAATCTTCTTTGTTTTCCGAAGGTCAAGCTCCAATACCTCTGAAAGTTTTGAAATTTCAACGGCCTCTCCCATGGTAAACAGGATCGCTTCAATAACCGCTTTCTCATTTTTATGTTCCATCCGTAAACCTCACCCTCTAACAATTTGCAGTAATCAGGATATCCCCGAAGATTTCTTCCTGGCTGATACTGATCTTACCGGTCTTCATCAGTTCCAAGACAATCAAAAAGGTGACGATAATCTCTGCCCGGCTATTCTGTTTCTCCAACAGCGTCCGAAAGCTCGTCTTCTTATGCTCCCTCAGGTAAGCTTCCACATACAAGCCCTTGGCCTCCATGTCAATCTCTTCCTTTTCGATATTCCCATATTTACTTCGAATGGGGTCAATCTTGTCCTCCTGTTTCTTAATGACCATTTTAAAGATACTATGCAGCTTCGACAGATTCATATCCCCGATAAGCTGTTCATAATCCAGCGGAGGCCTGTAATCTGCCACCTCCTTGGGCAAATCCGGTTCTCTGTACCAGTTTTTGGCAGCATCCACCTGTCTGTCTCTAAGCTCATAGGACATATATTTGTACATCTTGTATTCCAACAGCTTCTGGACCAGCTCAGCCCTGGGGTCTTCCTCTTCCCCTTCCTCGTTGACCTCTGCAGGCAGAAGCATTTTGCACTTGATATCCAGCAAGGTTGCCGCCATCACCAGGAATTCACTAAGGACATTCATGTCCTTTTCCTGCATCTCTTTGATATACTCCAGGTATTGATTGGTAATCTCCACAATAGGTATATCGTAGATATCTATTTTATTCTTTTCAATCAGGTGCAGGAGCAGATCCAGCGGCCCTTCAAACACCTCCAGCTTTACTTCAATCGCCATCTTTATTTCCTTCTCTTGTGCCCGGCTGTAAATCCAAAACAATCAAATCCCCCGGATTAAATACACGAATCGGAAAGGTATGGGTTCCCAATCCCCTGCTTAAAATCAGTGTGGAATTCTTTTCTTGGAATAAGCCTCCGTCGTATTTCGGGAAAAATCGTACACTGGGGGATAAGACCCCTTTCTTTACGAAGGGTACTCTTACCAGCCCTCCGTGAATGTGTCCGGATATAACGAAATCAGCCCCCCACTGGGCGTACACCGGAAAATAATCCGGATTATGGGCTAATAAAACGCAACATCTGTCGGGTTTTCTTACGCCTAATACCCCGTTTATATATTCCTTTTCCATCCTGGGAACGCCTCTTCGCTTGTAGAATCGAGGGGCCAACTCCAGCCCGTAAATCAGTATCCCTGTCTCTGGCACTTCCAGAAAACGATTTTCCAGGACCTCTATCTTACAGTCTTTCAGGGCTGTAAAAAGCTGCTGTTTCATGGTTTTATATTTGTCAGGATAAAGCTTTAATCTCTGTTCATGATTGCCCAATCCATAGTAAACCGGATACCTCCGGGCCAGCTTTTCCAGAAACTTCAAAGTCTTTTCCATAGAGTATCCCGGTTTGGCAGTAATCATATCCCCCGCAATCAAAACAAAATCCGGTTTTTCACGTTCAATCGCTTCCAACAATAAGGCATTCTCCTTGCCGTACTGTTTGTTGTGCAAATCAGAAAGGATAACCGCCCGTTTTCCCTGCACTATGGAAGCATGCTCAAAGGTATATCGACTGATCTCAAATCGATGCGAATCATAGAGCATAATCCATATTAGAAACAGAAAGCATATACCTATCAGCCCAATCACTATTGTCATCTCAAACTACCCTTATCTTGTTTTTATCAGCAACTTTTTTAGTATAGCATAGAAACGACTAGTGTAAAAGCCATAAAAAGAGAGATTTTAAAAAGTAATCCACATAGTCTGCCGCCGGGATATCCTGCAGGGCACAGATATTGACACTTCCTATCTTCTCCTCCTTTATGTAGTATGTAACCTGACCCACCGGTGTCCCCTTGCTTATCGGTGCCTCTATGCTCTCCGGCAGGGTAATCTCCTTACGAACCTCCTGCAGGTCTCTTCCCGCCTTATCCACATAATAAAAGGGAGCCTCATAGGTAAGCTGCACTGCATTTTCTGTTCCGCCAATCACCGGGCAGTCTTTAAGCTTCTCTTCGTGCAAATCCTGGTACATCCTGCAATTAGCAAAGCCATAGGATAGCAGTGCCCTGGCCTCTTTAAAACGTCCCTTGGAGGTATCGCCTCCCATAACCACTGCTATCATATCCATAGCATCCTTGGTAGCGGTGGCGCTGATGCAATACTTTGCCTTCCCGGTACTGCCTGTTTTTAGCCCTGTGGTCCATTGATACTGCTTTAACAGCTTGTTGGTGCTGCTTAAGCCAAACCGTGAGCTGCCCTGCTTCGTCTCGTGAGTGATGTCCTCCATCCAAATGGTGGAATAGTGATAAATCTCCGGGTAGTTTATCACCAATTCTCTGGACATAACCGCCACATCCCTGGCTGAGGTGTAATGCTCATCCGAGTCACTGAGGCCACAGCAATCCACAAAATGGGTATTCCCCATGCCAAGCTCTACGGCCTTTTGATTCATCAGTTCAACAAAGGCCTCCTCACTTCCCGCTATATGCTCTGCCACTGCCACACTGGCATCATTACCGGAAGCCACCATAATACACTTTAACATGGTGTCTAAGGTTTGAATCTCTCCCTCTGCCAGATATACCTGAGAGCCTCCCATGGAACTAGCGTGTTCACTGACAATGACCTGATCCTCAAGGGAAATATTCCCCTTCTTAATCTGTTCCATGGTTAGCAAAACTGTCATAATCTTTGTGATACTAGCAGGACTTAACCGCAAATCAGCGTCTTTTTCGTAAAGCACCGTACCCGTCTTGGTCTCCATGAGAATTGCAGATTTTGCCCCTATGGAAGGCTCTGCCTGAACCTCCAAAGAGGGGAATAACACCAGGATGCACATGAACACCCCTGCTATTCCTGCCATGATTTTGTTTTTCATAAATACTGCCTTGCATGTTCTTTGTACAGAATATGCATAACTTGCAAAGAAAGAACCAGGGGGACGGTAATTTCCGGTTTTTTCTCTGTCCCCCTGGTACTAATGATGCTCAAACACTTTTCGTAGCTGAATAATATAATCGACGGAAACCACCAGGAATGCAATCATAAGTATTGCACATCCAAGCCGGTAGTCCAGTCCGTTGATAAAGGATAAGAACCATCCCTGAATGAAATAAACGATGCCAACGGCATAGACGCCCCAAGCCAAGGTACTTTCCAGGCAAAGAATGCCCTTATAATTAAACGGCTTGTTGGAATAATCCCACCATAAATCCCCCAGAAAACGAATCATTGCTACTCCCACCAAATATTCAAAGGCGGTTGCAACCACACAACCCATCAGGTAAATAGCAATCACATTTCCTTTCAAGGGTGTAAACAAGATGACTGCCCCCAAGGCACCGAACCCATAGATAGGACAAAAAGGGCCTTTTCCAAAACCTCTGTTGGTTAGTTTGTGCTCACAAAACGACATATAAACCGATTCTACAAACCAGCCCAGGACGCTGTACATAACAAAACAAAGGGCTAATCGATACAAATCCATCCCAAAAATATTAATATTCATAATTCCCCACCCAAAAAAACCTACATAAGAACAATTCCCCAGCCGATTCGGCCGGGGAGTCATTTTTAGTTATATTTACGTTTTCTTGCTGCTTCGGATTTTTTCTTACGCTTTACGCTTGGCTTCTCGTAATGCTCTCTCTTGCGAATCTCCTGCTGAATGCCAGCCTTCGCACAGCTTCTCTTAAAGCGACGCAATGCGCTATCCAAAGTCTCGTTCTCTTTTACGATTACGTTTGACATGTACACCTGCCCTCCCTTCAGTACCTCAAGCTCATCTACTGATTGGGTTATTTTTTTTGTCTAATTTACAGACATATATGATTATAGCACAAAAGCTATATTCGTCAAGAACTTTTTTACAGCTGTCCCTCCAATGCCGTTACGGCAGCTTTCATAGCTTCCAAAATGCCCTCCGGATTTTTCCCTCCGGCCTGGGCCATATTCGGACGTCCGCCGCCACCGCCGCCGACCATAGGAGCAATAGCTTTGATTAGGTTACCGGCATGAGCACCGGCCTTCACTGCGCTATCTGTGGCCATAGCAATCAGATTTACCTTACCGTCAGCGGAAGAAGCTAATACTACAACGCCTTCTCCCAGCTTATCCTTTATCTGATCCCCCAGGTCTCGAAGGCCATTCATATCCAAGCCCTGGACAGATGTAGCTAACAGCTTAACGCCCTTGACTTCTACCACCTGGTCCATCACATCCTTAACAGAGTCCTTGGCCATCTTGCTCTTCAAAGACTCTAACTGGGAATTCAGTTCTTTGAGTTCCGTCTGCATATGGGAAATTCTGTCGGCAAGCATGGCCGGGCTTGTCTTTGCCATGTAAGCCGCTGCCTGTAATGTTTTCTCCAGATTTTTATAATACTCCATAACCTGGAAACCGGTGAGAGCTTCTATACGACGCACGCCTGCAGCCACACCGCTTTCCGAAAGGATCTTAAAGAATCCGATGTCACCGGTATTCTTGACATGGGTACCGCCGCAAAGCTCCTTGGAAAAGTCAGAAACACTGACAACGCGCACGGTATCGCCATATTTCTCGCCAAACAGTGCCATTGCACCGGTCTGCTTTGCTTCCTCGATTGTCATAATCCGGGTGGTAACCTCAATTGCCTCCGCAATCTTTGCATTCACAATCTCCTCTACCTGCTCTAGCTCAGCTGCAGTCATTGCCTTACCATAACTAAAGTCAAAACGGGTTCGGGAAGCATCCTGGTAGGAGCCCTGCTGATGTACCGTCTCCCCCAGCACCTGCTGCAAAGCAGCCTGCAAAAGATGTGTGGCGGTATGATTTCTGCAGGTACTGGAGTGTGTGGACACACAAACTTGCATAGTCACCTTATCTCCTACCTTGATAGCCGTTTTGGCAGTTCCTGTATGACCCACACGGGAACCGGGAACCTTCACTGCTTCCGTTACCTCAAACACCTCTGAGCCGGCAACAAGAATTGCTCCCTGGTCTCCCTTCTGACCACCCATAGTCGCATAGAAGGGGGTTTTGTCAGTCACTACGATACCGACCTGTCCTGCTTCCAAAGTATCTACCAGCTTCTCTCCGTCAGACAGAGCACAGACAACAGCCTCACAAGTAAGCATATCATAGCCCACATACTCCGTTACCACCGATTCCTCCAGACTGTCAAACACACTGGCGGTAGACTTCTGGGAAAAGGCGGAATTCTCCCGTGCCAGTTCCTTTGCCTCCTGCATACACCTCTGGAAGGCATCCTCGTCCACCATTAGGCCTTCTTCCTCAGCCATTTCCACGGTTAATTCCAACGGGAAACCAAAGGTGTCATACAAACGGAAGGCTGATTTTCCGTCAATCACGGTTGCACTCTCGTTCTTCTTTTGCTCCAGAATCTTCTTATATTCCTTTAAGCCATTCTCAATGGTAGCTTCAAAGCGCTCAATTTCCTTCTCCAGCTCTGAGAGGATAAACTCTTTGTTTTCCACCAGAAGAGGATAGCTGTCATTGTAAATCTCATCGATATAGATGCTTGCTATCTCTCTGTACTGAGGCAGCTTTAAGCCCAACATACGCCCGTGTCTTACGGCACGACGAATCAATCTTCTAAGCACATACCCTGCACCGGTGTTGGAAGGCAAAAGTTTTGCCTTATCCCCGATTAACATCACGCCGGTTCTTAAGTGGTCGGCAATGATTCGCATAGACTTGGTCTGCTTCTCATCTGCCCCGTATTTAGCTCCGGCATTTTTCTCTATCTTAGCAATAATAGGTGCAAACAAATCTGTCTGATACACATCATCCAAGCCGTTTAAGAAGGCCAGATTTCGCTCAAGACCCCAGCCGGTATCCACATTTTTCTTTTCCAATGGAGTCAGATGACCATCCTGATGCTTCTCGTACTGCATAAACACATCGTTGCCCACCTCTGTGTATTTTCCACAGTGGCAGCCGGGCTTACAGTCCGGTCCGCAGGGAGGTACATCAGCGATATAGAACATTTCGGAATCCGGGCCGCAGGGACCATATTCCAGCCCCCACCAGTTGTCCTCCGCAGGAAGATAAAAGACATTCTCCTTCTTAAAGCCGGACTCTATTCTGTATTTTGCGCCTTCCTCATCTCTTGGCGCATTTTCATCTCCTTCAAAAACCGTGGCTGCCAGATGGTCTCTGTCAAACTGAAAGACCTCTGTAAGAAGCTCATAGCTCCACTGACATCTCTCCTTCTTAAAATAGTCCCCTAAGCTCCAGGAACCCATCATCTCAAAGAAGGTCAAATGACTCTTATCACCCACACCATCAATATCATTTGTACGAACGCAGCCCTGTACATTGCAAAGTCTGGTTCCTAAAGGGTGCTTTTTGCCCAACAGATAGGGCATAATGGGCTGCATACCGGCAACATTAAACATAGCACCAGTAGAGCCATCAGAGACCAGAGAAACAGCGCCCACATCCACGTGTCCTCTTTTTACATAGAAATCTATCCATTCTTTTCTTAATTCTTTTGAAGTAATCTTTCTCATAGCAAGCTCCTAACATCCAATCTATCTGTTTAGAATGTAAACTTATCTGCAAAGTATGCGTCTAAGTCCGCTATGGCAACTCTCTCCTGCTCCATGGAATCACGGAAACGAACTGTCACGCAGCCGTCTGTCTCAGATTCGAAGTCATAGGTGATACAGAAAGGAGTACCAATCTCATCCTGTCTTCTGTATCTCTTACCGATGTTCCCTCTGTCGTCAAATTCGCAGTTATACTTCTTGGAAAGCTCTGCGTAAATCTTCTCTGCTCCCTCATTCAATTTCTTGGACAGCGGAAGCACGCCAATCTTAACCGGTGCCAGTGCCGGATGGAAATGAAGTACGGTTCTCACATCACCGCCCTCAAGCTCCTCCTCATCATAGGCTGCGCACAAGAAGGCCAAAACCACACGGTCTGCGCCAAGAGAAGGCTCCACTACATAAGGAACATACTTCTCCTTCTTCTCATCATCGAAGTAGCTCATATCCTCACCGGACACATTCTGATGCTGGGTGAGGTCATAATCAGTACGGTCAGCGATTCCCCAAAGCTCGCCCCAGCCGAAGGGGAATAAAAACTCGATATCGGTTGTGCCCTTGCTATAGAAGCAAAGCTCCTCCGGACTGTGGTCACGAAGTCTGATTTCCTCCTCCTTCATGCCAAGGGAGAATAACCAGTCACGACAGAAGGCTCTCCAATACTGGAACCATTCCATATCGGTACCGGGCTCACAGAAGAACTCCAATTCCATCTGTTCAAACTCTCTGGTACGGAAGGTAAAGTTACCGGGGGTAATCTCATTTCTAAAGGACTTTCCTATCTGGCCAATACCAAAGGGAATCTTCTTTCTGGAGGTTCTCTGTACATTCTTAAAGTTGACAAAGATACCTTGGGCGGTTTCCGGTCTCAAATATACTGTATTCTTTGCATCCTCGGTGACACCCTGGAAGGTCTTAAACATAAGATTGAACTGTCTGATGTCTGTGAAATTGTGTTTTCCGCAGGAAGGACAGGGAATGTTTTTCTCCTCCACAAAATTCTTCATCTGCTCCTGAGACCAGGCATCTACGCTTTCTGTAAGAGCAATGCCGTTCTCCTCGCAGAAATCTTCAATCAGCTTATCTGCACGGAATCTTTCCTTGCATTCCTTACAATCCATCAAAGGATCGGAGAATCCGCCTAAATGTCCGGATGCAACCCAGGTCTGAGGGTTCATCAAAATGGCGCAGTCCACACCTACATTGTAAGGATTTTCCTGTACAAACTTCTGCCACCAGGCCTTCTTTACATTATTCTTTAATTCCACGCCTAAATTACCATAATCCCAGGTATTCGCAAGGCCTCCGTAAATCTCAGAGCCCGGGTAAACAAACCCTCTTGCCTTTGCCAATGCTACGATTTTCTCCATGGTCTTTTCCATACTTCCATTTCCTTTCTACTTTATCCTTAATATGATATTAGGGTCAAAAGTCCCTTATTATGATACCTACGGATTGTTTCGCACGACCTGCTCCCACAATCCTACATTACTTTATTACAATTGCAACCTTTTCGCCCTCTGGAAGCTCCGACAGGTCCACACTTCCGTCCTTTAAGACTGGGTAGGCACCTGAAATCCACTTTACCTTTCTCGGGGCATACAATTTCCTGGGTTGATTGGTAATAATCACCGTGTTTTCCTCATATTCAGCCGGAATCCGGGATTCTCCCATAAGGTAGGTTCCCTCAGCCACGCTGCCGCAATACAGAACTGCCTCATTATAATCTGCATAGGTGTGACAGCTTTGGTAAGTCATCTCTACTTTAGCTCGTCTAACCTGTCCCTCAGAGTTTAAGAGATTTACATTGGTAACCGTCACGGGACCAGGTTTGATTTCTGAATGCTTTTGATTGTAGGTGGAAGCTTCGTCTTTCACAAAGGTTTCCAATTCCTTGATATCAAAATAGTCTTTATCAAAGTCCTCTACCAAGACTTCTCTGACAGTACCGTCTTCCGTAATGATAAGCATCTCCTCCTCAGGAGTTTCCGGCACCTTTGGCTCTCCACACCCCAAAAGTGTCCATATGCAGGTCACAAGGGTCAACAGAAGAACCCCTTTCTTCTTAAAAAACATAGGCATACTCCCCATCATATTTTCTGCACATAGAAAATGCATTGACTGCACCTTTATGTCGTCAATGCATACTATTATAACGAAATCCTGTTTGAATTTCAACAGAGAGTTTTCAGAACTTCCAGACTCAAAGAGTTTTCAGAACCTCCAGACTCTTAAAAGGGTGATGTATATATCTTTGGGTCAACCCCTCCGTGATTCTAAGCAGCTCCTCCAACACCTCCTCCGATAAGGTAAAGGAATACAGCTTTTCGATGGAGGACTGCTCTATGTAGGACAGGGTATATACGGTTCCCTCCAGATAGCTTTTTGTCTCAGGCAATCCCGGATATTCACCGTTGACCATAATTGCCTTACATTCGAATATAGCCCGAACCATTCTTCTGTCCAGAGAGGGATGGGTGAGAGCCCTCAGGGACTGATAGAGAAGCTTTAACAGCAGCTTCTCATCATTGTTTTCCCTTCCATAAAAGTCTGCAACCTCGGCAAAGTACATTCCGTAGCAGGCTCCTTCATAGTCCGTCCTTAATTCCTCAAAATACTGACTGATACTTGCTTCCACCACAGAATAGCTGTCCCTGCCCGGATACAGCTTGAATTCCCCAAAGGAAAGAGGGTTCGTGGCTGCCGCCAACTTACCCGAAGGCTTCCTTGCCCCTCTGGCAAAGGCACTGATCTTCCCCTTTTCCTTGGTCAACAAACAAAGACGCCTGTCATATTCTCCCACAGGCGTCTGCTTTAATACAATTGCGGTTACTGTAATGTATTCCTGCATATATCCTTTCCTTTATGCTCCTCCCAAACTCCGGACAAGTTCTGTTCTGTTGCATTCTTGTCCTTCTCCTGTTTTGTTTGGACTTCTTTGTAGGCTAAATAATCTTCTACCTTTCCTGTATCTAAAAAGGATTTCCAATACCGGCTTACCTGCATTTTTAGTTCCTCCCTAATCCGTTTGTTATGAAATTAGGGTTTGCAATTTACAGATAATCTATTCGCTCTCTTTGCCTTCTTTCGGATTATAGCCAAAGTTTTTCATGAGGAAGTCACTGTCCCGCCAGTCCTTTTTTACCTTCACCCAAAGCTTTAAATTGACCTGCGTTTCCATCATATCTTCTATTTCCTTGCGTGCCTGACTCCCGATTTTTTTAAGCATCGCGCCTTGCCTTCCAATGATAATGCCTTTATGGGATTCTCTCTCGCACACGATGGTAGCATCAATGTGGCAGACACGACCGCCTTCCTTCATGCTGTCAATGCAAACTGCAATTCCGTGGGGAATCTCCTCCTCCAATAGTCTGAGGGCTTTCTCCCGAATCAGCTCCGCAACAATTTGACGCATTGGCTGATTTGTAATGGTATCCTCATCATAAAAGGGCTCCCCATAGGGCAGATATTTGAAAATACAATGTATCAGTTCCTCTGTATTGTTTCCCTTGAGGGCAGATACCGGCACAATTTCCGCAAACTCATACTCCTTGCGGTATACATCAATGAACTTAAGAATTTCTTCTTTCTTGACCGTATCTGTCTTATTGATTACCAGAATGACGGGGGTTTTTACCTTGGCAAGCTTTTCTAAAATATGTCGCTCCCCTGCACCTATGTAATCCGTTGGCTCTACCAGCCAAAGAACCACATCCACCTCATTCAAGGTTTTTTCTGCCACCCCCACCATGTAATCTCCCAGCTTGTTTTTCGCCTTGTGGATTCCGGGAGTGTCCAGGAACACAATCTGTCCCTCTTCCAGGGTTAACACGGTCTGAATCTTGTTTCTGGTAGTCTGGGGTTTGTTGGACGTAATGGCTATCTTCTGCCCGATTAAACGATTCATCAAGGTGGATTTCCCTACATTGGGCCTGCCGATGAGGGTTACAAACCCTGATTTATAAGCTTTATTATTGTTGTCCATTCTGCGTCTGGTCTCCTATATGAGTATAATCTGGGCTCTGACCGTTCATAGTCGCAGCCTGATTGATCAGCTCTGCTTTCTTTTTTCTTCTGCGAAGGAAGAAGCGAACCACAAAGAATACCGCCACACCAAATAAACAAATGAAAATCAGTCTGGGCAGGATAATCACGATATTGATGAAGAAATCCCGAATATCCAGGAACACGCCCTCCAGATTATTCATAAAGCCCTTGGACATTCTTTCCCATGCGCTCTCCTGTACCTTCTCCTGAGGGGACAGCACCTCCACCTCTTCGATATGAATATCCACCGTGCTGTACTCCACCTGGTTGTCGTATGTACGAAGCCTGCTCTCAATGCTCTCGATTTCATAGCGCACTTCGGAAAGCCGTGCCTCTATGGTAATCATATCTTCCACCGTTTCTGACTGCTCCAGAAACTGCAGCAATCTCTTTTCCTCCGTGCGAAGCATCTCCTTGCGGCTGTTGATGTCCACATACTGTAGTGTCACATCCTCCACCTGCTCAGAACGCTGAGTGATGTTGCTGTTTTCTTCCACGCTGAGGGTGAAATCTTTTAGGTGTTCCACCGGAATTCTGGCGGTAATATCCGCATACCGATTGCTTCGATATTCCGAATATAAGCTGCCGTTGTAGCTGTTCATATTCTCGATATAACCGCCTAAGGCAGTTATCTTTTCCTGTAAAAGGGGCAACAGGGAATCAAATTCCTTAGTCTCTACGGAAAGGCTGACAGTCTTAATCAGTTTTCTTGCTGTGTTGTTTATGGCGCTGTCGTCAATTTCCTTCCCGTTCTCTACAGCGAAGCCTTCTGAGGTGTCATAATACTCTTCCTCCGCTGCCATCTCCGGCATTGCCATATCCATTGTCATACCAGTGGACTGTCCGTAGCCACCATCCTTTAGCGCACTGCCGCAGGCAGCAAAGCCAAATACCATGGCAAGCAATGCCGCTCCGAAAGCCAGTCTGCTACTACCGTTCTTTTTCATAATCAAAATACCTCCCCTTCTCCCTTGCGGGTTAAAATAAGTTTTCAATTTTGAGGAACAGTTCCTCCCGTTCTTTTATTTTAGATGCGTTTCCCACAACGCATAAAAAATCATCCTCCATAAAGGCCTTGATATAGGCAGACAGTGCCCGAATATCCTCCACCGAGCAGTTCAGGATTTCCTCTCTCTCCTTCTGCAGCATCTCGTAGCTGGTATGGGACAGATAGCAGGCCAGAGCTCTTGCCCCTTTGGTCTGAGGGGTCAGGGGCATATCCAGTCCGGAAAAAGTACCGATGATGTATTTGGTCATGGTTCTCTCATCAGCCTTAAAGTCCGCTACCGCCAAAGCCGCCTTCTCATAAACCTCTATGGTCTTTTCCAAATTGGGGTCCCTGTAGGAAACGAAATAGCTGTCCCCACCCTCGGAGAACCCGCACATACAGCCGTAAGCGCCGCCCTTCACGCGAACATTGGTCCACAGATATTCATAGCCCATGATAACCTTTAAGACACGGAGGGCTCCGGTGTAGTGCAACCCGTTCTTTTTGTAGTTTCCGGCTCTGCAGACATACTGAATCTGACCGGAGGTCATAAAGCCTTCATTCTTTTTTCGCAGTTCAGGTACATAGACTTGCTTTGTAACCGGCTCGGTATATAAATTTTCCAAAAACTCCTCACAGGCTTCCACAAAGTTCGGAGTCTCCTCCTCACTGCCGGTGAAATCCAAAAGCAGGTTTTCCCTTCTGAAAACCATCTTGCATAAGGTCTGCAAAGTTTCTACCAGTTTTGGTGCCTGCTCATCATAGTGGTCCAGGATATCACAAATCTGACGATAAAAACGAATCCCGGACATTTCATCATTATAAGCAGCCATCTTGTTGCCATAGGAGCTTGCTCTCATGACCGCCAGGCTGTGTCCTGCGGAAACCATGGACGCCTGTAAGCCGGAGCGAGCCTCCTGTAAGATGTCATAGATTCTCTTTGTATCTGTAAAATCACTGGTAAACAGGATTTCCTGCAGCAGCTCCATAGCCTTTTTCATATTGGGATAAAGAGCCTTTATCTTGGCTTCCAAGGTGACGGTGCATTTTTCATCATCCAGACGGTCTCCGTAACACCCCAACGCATAGGAGAAACCACCGGTAGTCAGTCGAATCTCATTGTTTAATTCCAGGTAGCTGTGCTGTTTGGTGTTTATCATTCCCAGCAAGGCGCGCAAAATGCCAACATAGGGGTAATATTCTCCCGGCAGGTTATCCAGCTTAAACAGAAATCTCATATACCCGATACCGTTTGTGAAGATATCGTGGCTAATGAGGGTAGTCTCTCCTACCCTGCTCTCCTTTAAAATCAGCTTGTCGGAGGTTTGCTTCATATCCGCCCTGGTGAGTAAGGGCAGCTTCTCCAGATTTTCTTTGCTGTCCTCCCTCTCCTGAAAGGCCTTCAATTCCTCACATTCCGTCTCAATCCCCTGCAGCTGCTCTGCAGTCATAGAATCCTTAAGTTTAGACAGCTTGTCAGCTAATTC
This sequence comes from uncultured Lachnospiraceae bacterium, assembly GCA_945834545.1. Lineage (GTDB taxonomy): Bacteria > Bacillota > Clostridia > Lachnospirales > Lachnospiraceae > Acetatifactor. Next base: position 24,104 of record CAMAHO010000008.1, read on the forward strand.
CTTTTCCTTTCTCTCCATCAAGCCCTCAACCGGTTTTAACACAACCACGCAGTTATGAGGATTCTTCAACAGATAGGTATCGATTAAGTCCTCAAAATACCCCTCCTCAGCCAATCTGCGCAGCGTTGCAAAGGTCTCATTTGCTTCAATATGGATGAATGGCTTCTTATCGTCATAAAGCCAGCTGTCCAGCATCTGCAGACCATACATCAGTCCTTTTGGATAGGAACCAAAATCCGCTTCCCT
>CAMAHO010000009.1 GCA_945834545.1 uncultured Lachnospiraceae bacterium
TCAGCTGTCTGTCCCAGCACCTGCTCCCAGGTAATCTGCCCTTGTATGGCTGCATTGTCCATAATAATATACAGCTTCTTAGCAACATTCTGGCATTTCATGGATACTTCCTGGGCCAGTCGTCTACTCTCTCTGGCGGATTTTGATACCGACAATCTATGTGACTGAATATAGGAATTGGCATTTTGCATGATTGCTGAGCAACTCTTTCTAAGGTTTCCCGCAATCTGCTTCTGCTGTGCCTTCGTCTCCGGGACCGTCTGCCGTAGCATCTGCTCAAGGGCTTCCATTCCTTGTAGCATTCCCTGGAAATTGGCGTCTTTGTCCTCATTTCCCCCAGCTACGCCTCCCTTATTGGTTAGCTCACGCCGAATCGCCCCTATAGGAGCCTCCTCTTCGACCGCAGCCTGAGGAATTGCCACCCTCTGTTGTCTGACAATATCCAGTTCATCGGCCTCTTCCTCTTGTTCCCTTTCCAGGTTCTGTGGATCCACTTTCTCTTTCTGCTCTTCTACTACTGATTGATTGTTTCCATTTTCACCCATATCTATCCCTATGCCTTTATATACATCATATACTCTCCTAAACTGGAACGATTCAGGAACTCACCTAGTTTTTCGTATTCCATCTGAATGGCTGGTATCAGATGCTCCGGTGTGATTACAATCTCATTCGCATTCTCCGATGCAGCCATATACGCCGCATTATACAAAATCGACTTAATCTTGCTGCCGTTTAGCTCAAGATTCTCGGCTAGAACCTCCAGATTGATGGAAGGATCCAGCTTCACATGCTCCGGCAATATCGTCTTCCAGAGCTTTAATATGGTTTCCTTGTCCGGAGCCTCAAAGTTGATGCTGTAGGTAAGCCTTCGCATAACGGCTGGATCGAAATTCTTTACGAGATTGGTTGCAAGAATGGCCACCCCCGGATATTCCTCCATCTTCTGCAAAAGGAAGGAAACCTCCGCATTTGCATACTTATCGTTGGTTCCGTTGACCTCGGTACGCTGTGAAAAAATGGCGTCTGCTTCATCAAAAAACAGAATGATATTGCCCTTATTTGCTTCGTTGAAGACCTTTGCCAGATTTTTTTCCGTTTCCCCGATGTATTTACTGACTAACTGACTGATATCGACTCGGTAAAGCTCCATACCAAGTTCCTTTGCAAGCACCTGCGCGCACATAGTCTTGCCCGTACCTGGCTTACCATGTAGCAAAACCGTAACACCCTTTCCATAAGCCAGCTTCTTGTTTAAACCACAGCGCTCTCCCACCTGATATTTGAAGTTGACACGCTTAATGACCAGCTCAAGAGTCTTCTTCATGGATTCCTTCAGTTCAATATCCTCCCAGCCAAAAACCGCCGGGATTCTGGTAGCAAGTCCCTCAAAGTCAATGCTGCCTGCCGAGAACACAGCCCTCTCCAGATGTCTTCTCTCAATGCATTCGCAGCCCTCCATCTTTCTGTACAGTTCGGCCTGCTCAATCGCCCGTCGTATCATTCCGGGTGTCAGGGTATACTTGGACGTCAGATGGTCTGCTCCATCTAGCCGCACATTGGGGTATTCGCCCATGACACCGTGCCATACCTCATTCTGCAGCGAGATATCGTCACCGATAGCCATGTCCACAAACGGTATTTCCATCTGCTTTGCTTCCTCCTCGGACATGGAACAGAAAACCATTTCCGTTTCTTTCTGCAAGTCCTTCAGAAGCTTTCGGATTGGTACATAGTCTGTTGTCTTTTCCATCCGTTTTGTGTCGCAGGTCCCCTTAAAATACACGATGGGGCGCTGGAGAAAGCATTCTGTCCGAAGCTCCGCCATCACCGTATCAAACTGTGTGTTGCTTAATCTCTTCAGTTCATCAAGCCGGATGACAAGCAGTTTACGACCCAGGTCCTGTGCCAGCTTATGTAACAATGATTTCTTACCGCTCAGCGCACTTCCCTGAAGACGAATAAAGAACCTAACTTGAGCAGGTGACCCAGCATCCTCAACCAAAAGCGCATGGAGTTGTTCCAGATAAGGTTCCAACCCATACAAGGTCTTTGTATTTTCATAGTATCCATAATACCTATGAAAGCTGCCTCTCGCTTCCGGTATTGCCCGGCATTGTCTGATGATCGTCTCTCTAAGCCCAATCTCCGAGTGAAAATAGATCTCTCCACCGCCTTTTGCCACACAATATCTGCCGAACCCACAGGCTGATGAGAACAGCTTCAAAAATTCCTCCGATGTAATGGCAACCGCATAGCGCATGAGATCAAAATAAAATTCGCAGGTTGTCTGAGTTTCTTTGCGAAGGGAAAGATATGCTCTGTATCCCTGATAGCAACTCCCCGACAGCTGAGGGAGCAAAAGAAGCCAGAACAACAGCTTTTCCTTTCTGGAAAGCTTAAGCCTTCGCAGCAGGGCTATGATGGGAATCTCATCCGAGCTTAATTCCTCACGGGCATCCAACGAGTCCAGAATCTCTCCCATTGCCTTGTGTGCCTCATCTAACGCCGGATCGTGAAACACCTCTGCCGCAAGATCAAAATTATCCCTTTGTGTCTCCTCATCCAGCACATAATCAAACAAATGATCTAACAGTATCTGATATGTATTCACTATGTCTTCATTGTCCCGAAAGGGACGATTGCTGTCATTTATATTCCTATCCATCTGTCAATCCCCACTATACTCCAAAAGTTTTCTTATCTTGTTCTGTTTATAGAAACCTACTCTATAAAGCGCAACCTATTTCAAGCTCAAAATACAGTATTATGTTTTTACATCAACACCACAACCGATGTGTAGATTATCTTAATTAGCCCTCCTGCTCCCGCCGGTCCTGTAATCAATCTCTACTCCCGGCTGCACATTGTAGCAGTACACACAAAAGCATACACCTGCCCCCTTATCTTCTACTGAATACGCCTCCATCAAGACGCCATCTGCTACCAGATTGTCCCCGTCAAAAAAAGGCGTCACACGATACAGAACATGGGCATCATGTTCGTCCAGATACTTTGCCACCTGCAACTCAAAAGGCAGCATTCCCTCCACATTCATATACCGGGTGCCTGTAATCAAATTCCTCTCGTTAGTGTTCTCAGCCGTCAGGCAAAAAGCAATCAAATGACACCGATTGTACAGATAGGGGGGATTGGAATCAATAAGTCCTTCATACTTGGCCTGCTTCCAACCGGAAGGTTTGATACTGCCTATGGCATCCCGTTCTTCTGTTGGCATCAGCTCCCTGCTAATATTGGCAAAGGCTGTGGTGCATCTTCCCAAATAATCCAATTCCCCATACAGTTCGAAGGATTCTGTGTTGCTATCCTCCTCTTCAAAAAAAGGAATATTATTGTTTATGATTTCGTAGGGTTGCCCGGCGTACTCCGGAATCTCAAGACTTGCAATGTCAATGTTCTGATTATCTAACGGTCCCCATCGAAAAAAGCCGAACGCTCCAATGCATAAAACCGCCACAATCCTAAGAACCATATGTGCACGCTTGTTATTCTTGCTTCGTACAGAATGCTTCCTTCGCCCCTTATATGTCATCTGTTATCCTCTTACACTTCATTTATAGATTTTGCCCATATTGGAATTGTATGTCCGCCACGGGATTGCGTAGTCAGAAGCACCTACCCTTTATGGCAGATGCTTTTCACTACGACTCACTATCAATAAACAAAACGCCCAAGGTGCCGGGGCCGCAATGAGAGGAAATGACTCCGCCTGCCCTGGTTTCAATAATTTCATCAAAATGCTGCAGACTCTCCAAGTAACCTCTCACTTCATCCACCACCTCAGAATCGCAACCGGAATGGGTGATAAACACTCGATCCCTTTTTGCCTGCAATAAAGCCTTCTCCATATCCTTTACATAGGTAAGAATAACAGATTTGATGGTTCCCCGATACTTGGCTCCAACTCCCATCTTGCCATTTGAGACAATAATCTTAGGATGAATTTTCAATACACTGCCTGCCAGTGCAGCCACAGAACTGCATCTGCCGCCACGATGCAAATAGGTCATAGTGTCTACCACAAAGCTGGCTCTCACTTTGGGAAGGAACTCATTTACAACCTTCAAAATCTCTCTGGAACTCTTTCCCTCCTGCGCCAGAATGGCAGCCTCAATCACAACCAATCCGATTCCTGTGGAAAGATTCATGGAATCTACTACATGCACCCTTTCTCCGGCTTTCAAATCCTCAGCCACCATACGAAATACATTTGCAGTGGTTGACATCTGCTCAGATATGCAAAAGATGATTAACTCATTATCATCCTCTAACATGGGTTCCAATACACCTTTTGCATCATCATAAGATACCGCAGAAGTCTTAGGCGTAGTCTTATTTTCATCCGACCAGGCATAGATTTCATCTGGCGAAATTTCCACGATATCGCGATATTCCTGATCACCCAAAACGATATGAAGGGGAACCATCGTGATATCATACTTTTGTAATAAGTCTGTTGTTAAGTCACAAGTACTGTCAGCTAAAATCCGTGTCATAACTCTCTCACTCTTTCTTATTTAATTTATCTCTATCTTGTAAATCTCTAGTATTCGTTACTTCCATACCGGAATAATAACCTTCGTTAAAGCAAACTGCCCACTAATACCACTGCTCGGCTTCTTGTATATTTCTTCGACTTCCCATTACGGTTTGCTACCATACAGAAACTCGAGAACCTCCTGGGGAGTCATCTCCTGAATCTGTTTTGCGTCGCTAAAACCGTTTTCTGCAACCGGATTCCAGCGAAATCTTCCTGCTTCTTCCCCGGAAAAGGTAAAATACACACCAGGTTCCCGCAACGCCACCGGATATCTCTCATACCATTTGGGATAGTAGGTAGACATGTAGTATTCCGCCAGCTCATAAGCCTGGCAGCTCTTGCTGATGCCAATGGCGCTAAGCTGCACCCCACCTCCCGGCTGACCTAAACGGCTGATACTGGGAAAAGAATGCGCTATCACAACGCTGTTGTCTGAGCAGGTGCCAAGAGAAATCCACACATGACGATTGATACTCATGATATCTCCGGGCTTCATCTGGTATTCTTCGCTCCCATCAGGTGCTTTCACATCCTGGGTCCAGGTACCAAGTCCCATAGCTGCCAGCTTTTTTGCCAATCCCGTGGCTGAGCTTACCAAGCCTTCCCCCTTGTTGTCCGTACGGATGCAGTTGTACAGCACCCAGCCAATATAGGAGGAGCAGTCCAGCCCTGCATAGTAGTATTGGTTGTATTTCCCATAGGGATAATAGCTTATCTTCGGGTTTTTATTCTCCGGCTTGCCATCCTTGTCACGATAAGTGTAGCTTGCATCCCGGTCCCCAAAAAATCGAATCCAATCCTTGGAGATTCCAATGGATTTGGCTTGCATCCCGGCGCCTTCGTCCTGCCAATCCCAACCACCTCCGTAAACATATAAGGTAGTCCCCATAGGTTCCATTGCAGTTTTTAGGAAATTGCCAAGGGTTTTCTCTCCCGGAATGCCGGCTACCGGAGCAGAATAAGGCGGAACTTCCATTGGCAGCTCTCTGGCCCCAAGGACAACTCCGTCTTCTATAATAAGGCTGTAAAAAAAGCCCTCCTTCAAAAGATTCTGAATCGGGTAAGGGTTCTCACTCCCCTGCTCTCCCTGAATACTCAGTAATGTCTCTTCTCCATCTAGTAAGAACCGGTATTGAAACTGAGCGATATTCTCTTTCCTTGTCTCCGGCTCACCATATTTATAAACGCCCAGATAGAGAGCGATGCTTTCCTGGCAGACCAGATTTTGAGCAAGCTCCTCTGTAACCATATTTTGAGAGGGTTCCTCAGCAACAACAGCGGACTCTGCCACATTATCATCCCCAAGATTCCTCTCATCGGGTACTTCACCGAACACTATCTCGTTTTGAGCGTCCTCCCGTACTTTCTCTAGAACAATATCTTCAGAAACCGGTTTTGCACAACACCCGCCAAGACATACTATGGTGGCTACAGCCATCAAAAAGCTGCACCAAAGAAGCGTTCCAATTTTCCTCATAGAATCTCCAATTCCCAAACCCTTTTCTATGTTGGCATTGTGCACCCGTCTACACAATCCCCATATGGAGCTTTAGGAAAAGACAATCTGATCAATCTCCTCCAGCTCCTCCTTTGTAAATTGCGTGTTCTCCACAGCCTTAATCGTATCCAAAATCTGGGCTGGCTTGGATGCACCCACCAGTACAGAGGTGATGACCTCCTCCTTTAACAGCCAGGAAAGTGCCATCTGAGCCAGAGTCTGCCCTCTGTTTTCTGCGATACTGTTGAGCTTTGTAATCTTTTCCACGGTTTCTTTATTGACTCTGGATTCCTGCAGGAATCTTCCATCTGTCCGCACCCTGCTGTCCTCCGGTATACCGTTCAGATAACGGTCTGTAAGCATACCCTGGGCAAGAGGCGAAAAGCAGATCACTCCCTTTCCCAGCTTCTGCGCCATATTCATTAATCCGTTTCTCTCTACTGTGCGGTCAAACATATTGTAACAATTCTGGTTGATGACAAAGGGAACGTGAAGCTCCTCCAGAATGTTTGTTGCCCTCTCCAAGGTAGGTCCGTCATAATTAGATAGCCCCACATACAGAGCCTTTCCACTGGCTACAATCTGCGCCAGTGCCCCCATGGTTTCCTCCAGAGGCGTCTGGGGATCCATCCTGTGATGGTAGAAGATATCCACATAGTCAAGCCCCAGGCGCTTCAGGGATTGATCCAGGCTGGCAATCAGATACTTGCGGCTCCCTCCATCTCCATAAGGTCCCGGCCACATCCCATAGCCTGCCTTTGTAGAAATAATCATCTCATCCCGGTAGGGCTTAAAGTGCTCCTTCAAAATACTGCCAAAGTTTCTCTCCGCGCTTCCTTCCTTTGGGCCGTAATTGTTTGCCAGGTCAAAATGGGTAATGCCGTTGTCAAAGGCGGTAAAGCACATCTGCTCCATATTGGCATACACACCGGTATCCCCGAAGTTATGCCACAACCCCAAGGACACCTCCGGCAGCAGTAAGCCGCTCTCGCCGCACCGCTTATACTTCATGTTCTCATATCTCTTATCACTTGCTATGTACATGTCTACGCCTCCGTTTCTTCGACAATTGGGATAGGGGTGTCAGACAAAGCTCAGGAAAAACCCTACTACCAAAAAGACCTTGGCGATAAAGGTATATCCGATCTTGTCATTGATTACACACTCGCTGTGCTTGTTTGGATTATAGCGGACCTCGCCTTGTGCACCTACTTCAAATTTCTCCCTCTTTCTGCTGTATTCCTTTCCTGCGCTCCTATATTCCACACCGTCTACCTGATAGGCATACACAGGGAAATAGTAGGCCTTATAACAACGGGGCATGGTCTGGTCCACTCGTTCCCCGATCTGCACAACCGTTCCCGTGACGGTTTCACTGCACCGTCTTGACAACAGCAGGCTTTTGAGCATCAAAAACAGTCCAAGCCCCATAAAAACAATACCACCCCAAAATACCATTATCGCTCCACCTTTCAAATAAACTTCGTGATTACCTTATCAATAGGTTTCATTATCATTTTACGGATAGCCTCTACTGCTATTCCGGCAATAAAAACAACTACGACTGCAAGCAGGGTGTAAAGAATCAGACTTCCAGGTCCTGTCACCCTGTCTGCGCCTAACCAGTTTTGCCATGCATAGCGAAAACCCAGGTTTTCATGCAGGAGATAGACTCCTAAGGTCAAGGGACCGGCAAAGCCTGCAAGCTTTGCTGCAAAACCTCTGATCTCCACTTTTAAGAAAAACGCAAATAACCCGACAGAGGACAGAAAACAGAAGATATGATTGTATTCAAAGCTAATCCTGGTAATGCTTTGTAACCTTCCTGTAGCGGCATAGCCTCTGGTAAGTACAACCAACTCCAACAAAACCAGGAGAACCCCTGCTAAATATACGAGAAGCCCACGCAGTTTGGTAGTCAATACCGGGATACCGTACCTCCTGATATAGGAGGCTACCAGATACAAGGTGATATACCAAAGAACATCATAGCCCTTCTTATCCATAGGAAGCCGTACCGGCAGAATCGATTTCAAAAAGCAAAAGGCTCCCAGAAACAGCAAGACAAAGCTGCCGTGTTGCTTCTTGTTCATCTGCTGTATCCCACTGTTTAGGAAGGGAAGCAAAAGATATAAGAATACATAGGAAGTAATAAACCAATAGTGCTCGGAAAAAATCGGGAAAATCAACTGTATGAGATAATAAACAGTCACTTCCTCACTTGCAGTTTCCAAAGCTACACCCAGCAAGCCAAATGCTACGGAATAAAACCAAATTTGCAAAAGAAGGCTAACGAATCTCCTCCACTTAAAACCGGACTCACAGAGCAGATAGCCGCTAATGAGCATATAGACATTTACCGCCACGATGGATAGTGCCTCCAATATCCAGGCTACAATACCGGTAGTGGTAATTGCCTCCGTCTCCCAATTGGGCAAAAGCTTTCCCTTTCCCAAAAAGTGAAGTACCACCACCATCATCATTGCCATGCATCGAAGCAGTTCCAGATTCATCATCTTCTGTTTTTTTCTTTCCATCCCACTCTCCCTTGTTTCATAACTCCCTTAGGGGAATTGTGTACCCGCCACAAAGTTCTATATTGATTCCAGGCGCTTACGCCTTGATTCGATACACAAAGGCTCTGATACCATTGTACAGCTTCGAAAAATGCTTACTGTCCGCCATCCTGGTTCGAAGCGGGGCCAGCGTTAAAAACAGTATCGCCTTATACCGAAACAGCTCTCCTGAGGTCATATAGTATTCTGTTATCCTGCTATGCTCTCGTTTCGAACGCTTTTTATTCTCCTTTGTCTCCGAGAAACCGCCTCCCTCATAGGAAGCTAGCACCTCCGGCAGATAGAGAAAGCTTGCTTTCCCATGGTAGAAACACCATAGAAAATGTTCATAATCTGCCCGAATTTTATAAGAGATGTCAAAGGGCTTCTTTCGACAAAGAGACCTAGGGAAAAAACAAGCCTGATGACAGGGAACATTGCGATAACAGGTGAACCCATCAATCACCGGCGAATGCGTCACAATGGCCTCCGTGTATTGATGGTACATATTTCCGTAGAGAATCAGATTCTCCCTGCCATCCTTTTGTATGGCCTCCGCTACCTTTTGTAAGGTATCGGTGTCATAGAGATAATCTCCGCAATTTAAAAAATATACATAGTCACCGGAGGCATACTGCACGGCCTGATTCATGGCGTCATAAATCCCCTCGTCGCTCTCGCGATATACCTTGATTCTGGGATCCTTCAGTAACTCACGCGCTCTGTCAAAGGAGTCGTCTGTACTGTTTCCGTCTTTCAGGATGATTTCAAAGTCCGTAAAACTCTGGGAAAGAGCACTTTCCAAGCTCTTTTTCAGCTTCTCCCCTGAGTTCAGGGAAACCACTATCAGTGAAAAAAACATGCGCCTCCTCCTTCTATGTGTGTTCTTAACCCTCCGGATTTTTGCTTTACGGTCTGAAATGGAACTATAAGCCAGACTGACCGCAAAAACCTAAATGATTGATAACTGCTACAATGCTAGTAGTCGCTTTTTCTTATACAACAGATAAGCCATCATGGAAGAGCCCAATACCAGCACTACCAGACAGATAAGCCAATTGCCAAACAGTAGCTGGTTCCAGCCTAACAAAGTGAAGAGGTAGGCCAGCAGATTGTGCAAAATATGGAGGGCAATGGGCACCCAGACAGCACCAAAATACTCATAAAGGTAGGCAAACAGGAAACCGAACAGAAAGCCGTACAGACTTTGAACCATATTCATATGCAGGGCTCCAAACAGCACGGCAGACAAAAGCATACCCTGCAGGATTCCCAGACATTTTCTGCAATAGCCGTACAGGATTCCTCGAAACAGTAGCTCCTCCGCTATGGGAGCTAACAGTCCGTAACACAAAAGTCCCACAATGGGACCACAGCCATACTGCAAGGCTGAGGTTTCCTGATAGGAGCCGGAGAGCTTACCAAAGCCTGTGAGAGAAAAAAGGCCATTTACTCCAATTTCCAATGTTACAATACCCAGGAATGCCATCAGGTACTGCCATATCGGCAGGGGTATCAAATGGGTCAGGCAATGAATCCTGGCCGTTTTCCTGACGGAATAGCGAAAGGTCTTAAAAATAAAAACCATAGCCAACACATAGCCAAATACGGTAGCCCAGGTGCTTCCGTTTGCAGACAGCACCAATCCGTTTTCGGTTGCCTCTGACAGGTATCCTGCCAAAGAGTCAGAAGCATTGGCAAAAGACAGCAGCACAACACCTGCCACGAAGGTTCCGGCAAGCTTTGCACCGTAAAACAAAAGACAGTTCGAGACTATGGTCCAGATTCTCTGATTGAGCGTCGGCAATTTCACCTCATCTGTATCACTTCTTAACAGGAACTCCTCCAGCTCCGGTACAGAGCAGACAATATAATCTGCGTGTGCCTCCATTAGCTCCTCCAGAGAGCCATAGCCATACGCTACGGCCACGCTTTCCACGCCCTGTTCTCTGGCTCCCTCAACATCAAACTTGCGGTCGCCTACCATATACACCTGCTCTTTTTGAACTGTTCTGCCACCAAAGAGCTGTCTGAGGGCCTCCTCCACCACTTCCTTTTTTTCCACCCTGGTGCCATCCAGCTCACTGCCCACAATCGCATCAAAGTAGCCGGTTAAGCCAAAGTGGTCCAGAATTTTTTTTACAAATACAGTGGGTTTGCTGGAAGCAATAGCCAGCTTTACCCCCTTCACCTTTAAGGCTGCCAGCAGATGGGGAATGCCCGGATAAACCTCATTTTCATACAAGCCTACTGTACTGAAGCGCTCCCGGTATTTTTCCACTGCCTTCTTGGCCGTCTCCAAGTCCATACCGTAAAACTCCATAAAGCTGTCCGTTAGCGGTGGTCCGATAAAGGGCTCCAGCTTATCCAAATCCGGCTCCTGTATCCCGAAAGCCTCCAGAGCGTACTGTACGCAGGTGGTAATTCCCAGCTTCGGGTCCGTCAAGGTTCCGTCTAAATCAAACAAAACATACTTCTTCATCTCAAAATTCAGCCTTTCTCAGCAGTTGAACACTTCTCTTTTGCCTCTCGTCCACCCTCTATAAAGGACATGTTCATCAGAAGCTTCGAATGGTGTCTCCCTCTCCTGTGGTTTTCTCCAGCCTGACAATCTTCACCTCATAGGAGACCTGGTCGTTCACCCGAACCTCCACAATATCTCCTACCTTTTTCCCCAAAAGGGCTTTTCCCAAAGGGCTTTCGTTGGTGATTAGGCCATTCAGGGAATTGGCTCTCACAGTAGTCACAATTTTGTACTCTTCTCTGGTCTCATCCTCCAAGAATTCCACCTCTACAGTGTTGTTAATTCCCACCTCATCACTGGCCGAATCCTCGGGAATCACCTCAGCGGTACGAATCATTCTCTGCAGATAGCGGATTCTGGATTCATTCTGGTTCTTGAACCGCTTGGCTGCGTAATACTCAAAATTCTCACTCAAATCCCCGTGGGATTTTGCCTCCTTTAAATCCTCCAGAGCCTGGGGCCTGACCACCTGAATGCGATGGTCGATTTCCTCCTGCATTTTATCCAAATCAGATTGTGTCAATTTATCAAACATTAATTTCCTCTCCCCTCTGTCATCGCATAGAGATTGCATATACTACTGCCACGCTTAGCACAATCTGAATGATTGCAAAGCGAAAGACTGTTTGGGTATTAGACCACTGCCATACCTTTCGAACATGGTCGTGTAGGGGGGTACGCACATTCTTAAGAATGTGTATTTTTAAGAACCGAAGGAGGAACACCTTCAACAGCCCCAAACCTCCGTCCAAAATCAAAACCAAGGCTACCGGCACGAACAGAATCGGTGCAGAGCTCTTTAAAGCACAGATTGCAATAAAGAGTCCCATAGCCCGGCTTCCGGCATCCCCCATAAGCAATCGGCTGGGAGTAGCGTTGTACCATAAATACCCCAGAATACATACACAGAACAGCAAAATCAGGTATTTAAACTCTTCTCCAACCTGAAGCATATTGAAAATCACATAGAAGGTCATCATAGATATCATGGATACCGTACCAGACAAGCCATCCACTCCGTCACTGCAGTTGGTCACATTAACGGAACCCCAAATAAGAATGACAGCCAAAACAATATATACCACAGGGGGCAGCTCAAAGCTCACTCCCATGAGGGCAAGCTGAAGGGTGCTGCCGTTGTAATACACATAGGTAACCGCTACCATAATAGCAACCAGTAAATCCAGAAATCCTTTTTTGTATTCTCCCCATGGATTCTTGGAAGCATCATCCATAAAGCCCGTCATCATGGCAATCAGCAGAAGTAAAAAGTAGATATTGTTTTCCGCTGACATAGGGCTAAAAAGAAAGCCGGCTGCCGCAAAACAGATGACGAAAATAATGCCGGCTCCCCTGGGTTTCCCAGCGGAAAGCTTGCCGTCATGGGCAAATTCTCTTCCTCCATCCTTGGGCAGATAGACAGAAAACCGGGCTGTTGCCAGTATTGTTGCCGCAAACGCTGCCATAATACCTGCAAAAGCCAATACCCCTTGTAATTCTCCCGGGACAATAAAATGTAACATTACTCTGCCTCCTAAACAAACTGTATCCAGGCCAAATCAAAGGCACTTCCGGGTAGGAATACCAAATCGATACGGCCCTTTCCCTGTAAGGGTTCTATCTCAAATTTTTGCTCTGCATACCCTTCTGTATGCACAAATTCCACCATGCGATTCTCGCTGGTACCATCCTCGTGATGGAAGCGAATATGAACGGTATTGCCAGCAAGAGGGGTGTGCCCGCAAAGCAGGATCCCGTAAGCTGCCTTCTCTCCAAAGTCCATATTGCCATATTCGATGGTCACATTGTTTCCAATGCCCTCAATCTTGTCGCCAACTCTCTCAAAGCTGTCTCCGTATACCTTATCGCAGTCTCCTCCGGTCAGTCTGCCAAAGGCCTTCTCCTGCTTTTCAAAAGAGAAGCCCTTGATATGCACCTTCTGATCTCTCATAGCAAAACCAATAGTACATACCCCCTTAAAGCGACTGCTAAGCTTGAATGTCATAGCTTGATAGGTATTCCAGATCATAGTCTTTTGGTAGATTACGGTATCTACCAAAACAGCACCCTCCGTGTAGGGCTTTCCGTTCCATACCTCGATGGGATATTCCTCGTCACTTAAGGCAAATACCGGAAGGGTAATGGTATCCGAGCCATACTCCCCAAAATCTACCTGCTCAAAGGCCACGCCACTGACCCCGTCTCTTGCGGTGGAAATTCCCTTTTCATTTCCGTTTCCAATCTCACCAAAGCTGTAGGAGTATAGACCAGCTGATAAAAATTCATAAGGATTGTAGAAGCAAGTTCCGATGCCCTCTGCTCTGCACTCTAACTGGGAAATCACAGTAACCTTGCCGTTCTCATCCTTTGCCATACAGCGAAGCCTAAATTCACCATCACTGCAGGCTGTGAGCAGGATTTCCTCTCCAGTCTCTGTGAGAGGGGTAATCGTCGCATAGGGTACATCGATTCCGGCATCACTCACTACCTTCCACACCAGTGTCACAACCGAAGTCTTTGCAGGATGGCATACAGCCTTAACCTGAACAGATTTGTGATCTGCTGTGAGAATGGGACTACCCTCTGTTATTAATTCTATCTTTCGAACCGGCAAAGTAGTACAACTTTCCGTGATTTTTTCAGCTAAATTTTCCAGATATCCGTGGGGATTGACAGCCTGCCCTTGTACATCGGTCCCCGTGATCTTGCCCTTTTCTTCTGCCGGCAGTCTGGACTCTATGCGCAATTCTGCACTTTTCACACCTTTTCCGGATACCTTTACCTGAATCTCTCCAGCCTCGGTGGTGGATGCGATGACTGCCAAAAGCTTGCCGCTAAAGAGCTTTCTGGTATTCCCCTTGTAGTCGTCGTAATCTGTGCTGTCACCGTTGTCTAAGCCCAACAGACGACCGGGGCCTTCCACCTGAACCGTCACATTGTCCACTGCATTCTCCACCAGCTTCCCATCCTTATCCAGCATCTCAATGGTGACAAAAGCCAGGTCCTTGGTGTCAGCTTCAAGGCTGTCTCTGTCACAGGAAAGCCGTATTGTCTCACTGTCGCCAAAGGACTCCCGTCTCTCTCTGGCTACCTCCCTGCCGCTTTCATAAGCCACAGCCTCTATCACACCCGGTTCATAGGGAACCTGCCAGGACTGTACCAAGGTAGTGCCCTTCTCATGGTCAATGTCTTTTACTCCCTGGCTTCTTCCGTTGACAAACAATTCCACCTGGGAGGCATTGCTGACGGCGCACACATCTATCATCTGCCCCGGGTTAAAATCCCAATAGGGATACAAATGCACCATGGGGGCCTTGTTCACATCGGTCCATTCTGCCTGGAACAGATAGTAAGGGTCCTTGGGATAGCCCGCAGTATCAATCTGTCCAAAATAGGAATTCTTGGTATGATAGGGGGTTGGCTCCCCAATATAGTCAAAGCCTGTCCAGATAAACTGTCCAAAGGTAAATTTCGCGTCTCTGTCATCTACGATGCAATGGGTGGTACTCTTGGCTCCCCAGCTGGTAGCAGAGTTGCCTAAGGCAGAGCACTGCTCATCCTCATCCGACAGGATGGACTGGGACAGAGGGAAGTGATAAATTCCACGGCTCTGTACCACAGAGGCTGTCTCACTGCCATATATAATCCAGTCCGGATGCTCCCTGTGATGCTCTTCGTAGTACTTCTCGCCGTAATTATAGCCTGCGTACTTCACAATATCAGCACATTTCTGGGCTCCCTCCCATGGCATATAGTTGGAGCCGATGGTAATGGGAGCGTTCTCCTTGGGGTCGTGCTCTCTCACATAGCCAATCAACCGTCTGGTTATCTCCTGCCCGTGGTCATCCGCATGGGTATCGTAGATTTCATTTCCGATAGACCACATAAACACGGAAGGATGGTTTCTGTCTCTGCGAATCCAGCTTTCCACATCTCTTCCGGCCCAATCCACAAAAAACCTTGCATAGTCATAGGTGGTCTTGGGTCTTTCCCACATGTCAAAGGCCTCACTTAACACAGCAAAGCCCATTTCATCCGCCAGGTCCATAAAGGCTTCGTCCGGCATATTGTGGCTGGTACGAAGGGCGTTGACACCCATGGTTTTCAAAATCTCAAACTGTCTTCTCAGGGCTGTCTTATTCACTGCAGAACCCAGGCAGCCTAAGTCGTGGTGTTCGCAAACTCCGTGAAGCTTTACATACTGTCCGTTTAAGGACATACCCTTATCCGGGTCGTAGGCATAGGTGCGGAATCCCAGGGTAATCCCCTGCTCATCCACCAAGTCCTGTCCACAGAAGAGCTCCACCTTCAGGGTATAACAATAGGGATCCTCTAAGTCCCAAAGGTGAGGTGCCTCCACAAAGACGCAGGCGTTTGCCTTGCTGTATCCTTTTGAGCCGTCGGATACAGTATGCTCCAAGCTCTCCACCCTATGGACCAGCTGCTCCTTTCCCTCCCTATCCAACAAGGTATATCGCAGTGTTGCCTGGTTGGAGGCGGATACATACTCGGTCTCCAACTGCATCTCATAGCCCTTATCCTTCTGCTCCATATGGACATAGGTGCCATTGGTAGGCAGATAACAAGGCTTGCAGGAGCGGAAGTACACATCCCGGTAGATGCCTGCTCCGGAATACCAACGGCTGTTGGGGCTTTGATGTCTTACCAAAACCACAGCCTCATTCACTCCCTCTTTCACATACTCCGTGATGTCCATCTCGAAGGAGGAATACCCGTATTTCCAATCTCCTACTGCCACCCCGTTGATGTACAGGGTACTGTTCATATAGACGCCGCCAAACTCCAGGAAGTAATGCTCCCCCTTAACCGGGTGCATCAAAAACTCCTTGCGATACCACCCAAAGCTGTCCTCGTAGAGATTCTTTGCGTCATATATCAGATAATCATGTGGCAGCTCCACAGGCCTAAACTCCTGCTGTCTATTCTGTATCTCCTCAAACGAGGTGTCCAATTGTGTCTTCAGAAAAGACCATCCCTCATTCCACAGTCTTGTGGTTCTATTTTCTCTCATACGCTTTTCTTCCTTTAATTTATCGTTTTCTTTTTTCTCCCATTTGTGAGCAAGCTCAGATGGGTAAAGACCTTTTGACCCTGGTATCTTAATAAATCGCTCTGCCCTTCTCATCCGGAATGGCACTCTTGCGGTAAAAGTAGGAATTCACCTGATCTCTCCATTCCCTTGCATTATAAAGCTGCCTGTCAAGACGCTCCCTTGCATTCTCGTAATCTGCCTCCGGGATAAGACCCTTTAAGGATTCCCAGGCTGTAATCAGCTTCTCCACAGCCTCTACACCTTCAAAATGGGTATCATAGATGTGTTGAATCAAGGTTTTACCGCTCTTTAATCGATAGTCGTAGGCAATGTGGTGGAAGAATAACAAGAGTTCCTCCGGACAGGTCTCCGGCTTGTCATACATGGAGGCATTGGGTTCGTTGTACAAGAGCGCATAGCCGGTACCGTTGTGACTTCTGTCTACTCCCATACCAAAGTGATCTGCCCTGTGGTAGGTACCCCATCTGGAATACTCATAGCCATCCACACTGCAGCCGTAATGAACGTTGGGAGTAACCATCCAGCCAATCCCCAGAGGGGAGGTGTATTTTTCATAGATTTCACGGGAGGGCAGGAGCATCTCCTTGATGGTCTGCATCACTCTTTCCTCTGTTCCAAAGGTTAGAGCCACCCACTCCTCCAGGATTTCTTCTGCGGACAGCTCCATATCAAAGGCCAGTCTGCCAAAACCGTACAGATTGGCTGCTGCCAACACATTTCCTGTCCAGTTTAAGTCATTTCCTGTATTGATGACGGCCGCTATACCGGTATACCGGTTGCCCAAGGTTCTGCCGCTGATGATGTCCTTGACCTTACTGTTTTTCTCCCTCATATAGGTGTCAAACTCAAGAATCTCCTTAAACATAGGAATCAAGTAGCAAATGTCAATCTGGTGGCCGGTGTATTCCTGGGCTATCTGAACCTCCAGCATCTGGTTGGTTTTCTGTAAGCCTCCAAAGAGGGGGGAGATGGGCTCCCTTATTTGGAAGTCCATAGGGCCATTCTTAATCTGCAAAATCACATTCTCGTGATAATCCCCATCCATCTCGATAAAATTGTCGTAACCTGCTCTCGCCCGGTCTGTCTTGTAGTCTCTCCAGTCCTGGGTGCAGTTATAGACAAAGCAACGCCAAATGATAATTCCACCGTAAGGTTTTACGATGTCAGCCAGCATATTTGCCCCATCGGCCTGGGTTCTGCCATAGGTAAAGGGACCGGGTCTTCCCTCCGAATCTGCCTTCACCAAAAATCCGCCGAGATTCGGTATTCTGCGGAATATCTCTTCCATTTTGGTTTCCCACCAGCCGATTACCCTCTGGTCAAAGGGATCTGCGCTATCCAAACCGCCAATCTCAATGGGGGATGCATAATTTAAGCTTAAATACAAAGTTAGGCCATACTCCCCAAAGAGCCTGGAGAGCTCAGCCACCTTGTCAAAATAGCGGTCTGTGATGAGAAGGCTTGCACATTGCTTTACATTTACATTATTGATGACAATGCCGTTCATGCCGATGCTTGCCATAAACCTTGCATAATCTCTGGTTCTCTCATCAATTACAATCTCATTGTTCACAAAAAAGAAAGAATTTCCGGAATAGCCTCTCTCGATATCCCCTGTCATATTGTCCCAATGATTGTACATACGAAGAGGGTTTTGGGGCTCCTTTTTCAGTCGAATGGAATCCAGGCGCTTTCCCATAGAAAGCAATCTGAGAATATGAAATACTCCGTATAGCACTCCCCGTTCTGTAGCTGCCTGCAGGCTGAGCTGATGTCCTTTCTGTATGAGCTCATAGGTACCGTCCTTTCCTTCCGGGTCTACCTTCTCAATGCATAAGGTTGCGGTCTGATCCGGTTTCTTTTGTTGGATTGTCACCCCAAACATGGCCTTGGTGGCAAGCTCTAATTCTGCTACCGCGTTGGCAATGATTTTGGACTCTCCAAAGCCTCTTACCTCCAGACTTTCAAAATACTTCTTCTGGCTGCTATCCTCAGATTTTCTGTAATTTAGCCAAAGCTGACTCCAGTTCTTTTCCATCTCTTTTTATTCCTTCTCCTAAAATAGATACAGACCGCCCCGAGAACGGGGCAGTCCAAGTCTTACTTTCTCACACCTTTACAAACAGGCCGCACAACCTGCTTGCAGGGTTATGATACGATGTTAATATCAAATTCACAAACCGTCTTACCGGTAAGGACAGCACTTCTCTTGTCCGGAGCCTGCCCGCCTACATACAGCTTAGCATTTCCCGGGAAGGAAAGCTCACCCTCCGTGTCAAAGACACCGAACGCCTTCTTGGGTAATACGATTTCAACTACTTTGCTTTCACCGGGCTCCAAGTATACCTTTTTGATGCCCTTTAGCTGAGCATTAGGGGTATCCTCTGCGCAAACCTTGACGTAGGTCTGTACGGTTTCTGCACCTGCCATCTTACCTGTGTTTTTCACAGTGGCTGTCACAGTAATCCCCTCCTCGGTAAGCTGATTTGTATTTACCTTTACATCGCTGTACTCAAAGCTTGTATAGGAAAGGCCGTAACCAAAGGGATACAAGGCATCCCCCTTCATATAGCGGTAGGTTCTGCCCTTCATGCTGTAATCCGTAAACTCCGGCAAGTCCTCTGTGGAATAGTAGAAGGTAACCGGCAATTTCCCCTCAGGACATTTCTCACCAAACAGAATCTCTGCCATAGCCTTACCGCCCTGTGCTCCGGGATACCAGCCTTGGATGATGGCAGGAATGTTTTCCTGAGCCCAGGTCACTGCCAATGCACTACCGGAAAGAAGTACCAGCACCACCGGCTTGCCTGATTCACAGATGGTTTCCAGCACATGCTGCTGCAAGCCGGGAAGATTTAAGTTCGGCTTATCACCGGAAGCAAACTCATTTCCTTCGTCGCCCTCTTCTCCTTCCAGCCCGGAGTCCAATCCCATACAGGCAATAATCACATCACTTTCCTCACATACCGCCTTTACCTCAGAGATTCTATCGTCCTTAGCTGCCAGGTTCTGGGACTTAGGGCGGCATAAATGACATCCCTCGGAGGTCAGGACTCTCACATCCTCACCCAGGTAATCCTGAATTCCCTCAAGAATCGTGATATATCTGGAAGCGGTTCCCTCATAGTTACCCACCAGGGCTCTTCTGTTATTGGCATTGGGGCCGATAACACCTACGGTCTTTAACTTACTTTTATCCAGCGGAAGCATATCTGCTTCGTTCTTTAACAGAACAATACATTTCTCTGCTGCCTTTAGATTTAACTCCTGCATAGGCTTGGAATCTACTACAGAATAAGGAATCTCATCAAATTTGCTCTTTCCCTTCTCGTCAAACAGGCCCAGTTTCATTCGGGTGGTAAAGAGATTTACCAGAGCCTCGTCCAGACGGCTCTCCTGCACCATTCCCTCCTCCACTGCCTGCTTTAAATAGTGGAATAAGTTGCCGCAGTTTAAGTCACAGCCGTTATTCATGGCCATGGAGACAGACTCTACCGGGGTATCTGTCACGTGATGACCCTCGTGGAAATCCTTGATGGCCCAGCAGTCGCTGACCACATGACCCTGAAAGCCCCATTTGTCCCTCAGAGTATCCTGCAGTAGCTCTTTGCTGCCACAGCAGGGAGCTCCGTTGGTGCGGTTGTAGGCGCCCATGACGGTCTCCACCTTTGCTTCCTTCACACAAGCTTCAAAGGCCGGCAGATAGGTCTCTGCCATATCCTGCTTGGAAGCCACTGCATTAAAGCTGTGACGGATATCCTCCGGACCACTATGTACTGCAAAATGCTTCGCACAGGCTGCTGCCTTTAAATAATTCTCATCGTGACCCTGAATCCCTTCCACAAAGCGAACCCCTAATCTGGAAGTCAGGTAAGGGTCCTCTCCAAAGGTCTCGTGGCCTCTTCCCCATCTGGGGTCACGGAAGATGTTCACATTTGGAGACCAGAAGGTCAGGCCCTTGTAAATATCCGTATCATCTGCCTTTTGCTGTACATTGTACTTTGCTCTTCCCTCTGTGGAAATGGCATCTGCTACTTCCTCAATAAAGTCCTCATCAAAGGTAGCTGCCAAACCAATGGATTGGGGAAAAACAGTTGCAATTCCTGCTCTTGCCACCCCATGAAGAGCCTCGTTCCACCAGTTGTAGGCCTTGATGCCCAATCGGTCAATGGCCGGAGCCCAGCTTAAGGTCTGCTCCACTTTTTCTTCCAATGTCATTTGTGCAACCAGGTCAGCTGCACGCTTTCTGAATGCTGCGATTTTTGCATCGTTTCTGCTGATATCCATGATCTGAATCCTTTCTCTCTTCTGCCTATTTTGCGCATCTTTTCCTGTGGCTTTTATATCCTTCTGAAGCGTATTTCATTCTCTAAAAAAAGCGGTTTTATCCACTACACAACACTACTACCATTTTACCGAAAAATCAGCCGTTCTTCAATGTATTTTTTTGCAAAAAAGAGGTGGTAAATGTAACAGTTTAACCGCGCCATGGCTAAACTGTTATGTTATGTTGTCTGAATCCCGTAGTCCGCCCGAAACCTCTGTCCGGCTTTGACCACCTGGTCATAGAACTCCCCGGCGGCAATTCTGGTTGCCCCCTCTCCGAAAATCACCATCTGCTCCAAACGGTCAGAGGTGGCTACCTGGATTCGGTACTCCTTTGCCATCTCATGAACTGTCTTTTCGATATAGGCATCCGCTGTCTGGGCCTCCTTGGTATAGACCACATAGATATTGTGATACTTGTATTCGTGGCCCGGATTCCCCTTTACCTTATAGGCATCAAATACCAGAATCAGAGGATAGCCTAAGATTCCCTGGTAGCCGCTCATCAGGTCTATGAGTTTATCTCTGGCGCTGTCTATGTTGATAAGCGCTAATTCCTTTAACTCCTCCCAGGCAAAGAGGATATTATAGCCGTCCACGATCAGACATTGTTTTTGGGGTCCGGGCTTTGGTCTGCCTTTGGAAGAGTAGGAAGCGTTCCCGTTTTCCACCGGTTTTCCGTTTACTAAGGTTCTTGCAGCCGTTTTGTGATATCTGGCAAAATTCTTTTTCTCGACCGCATTGTTTCCGTAGCTGGTGCGGAAAATATCCTCTATCTCTTCCAGGGAAATGGCCCTTACCGGTTCTCCCCCGCCTGCCTGGGCAGGCCGAAGCTCCTTTCCCTTCACAGTCTCCTCATCTTCCCAGTCAAAGGCCTGCTCTGTCTCTAAATGGGCATAGGAATCTACCTGATACCAGGGCACCAGGAAGCCTGCGCCATGAGCGCAGAACACGGAGCTGTCGGGATTTGCCATATCTTCATCCGGCTGATACCCGATTCTCTCCACAACCTCCTCCGTGTTATGACAGGGCCTGTAGCCACCAGGCTGGCAGACCAGTCTGCCTTTTCCTCCGGTATAGGAGGCCACCTCCTTTTCATATTCTCTCAGTGTGGCCACAGGGGCGCTGCCTTGAAGCAGATACATCTCCCCGTCCAGGACAGGGGGTTCAAAGCTTCCGGACAACCTGGTAATATCCGTCATGCTGCGGCCAATCGTATCCATGGGTACCTTAAGCCGAAAATCAAAATAGGGTTCTAGCAGCACGCTAGTTCCTTTTCTCAGACCTTGCCTGACGGCCCTATAGGTCGCCTGTCTGAAATCTCCTCCCTCTGTATGCTTCAGATGAGCCTTTCCGGCTATCACAGTAATCTTCATATCCGTGATTGGGGCCCCCGTCAGTACCCCTAGGTGTTCTTTCTCCTCCAGGTGGGTCAGTATGAGTCTCTGCCAGTTGCGGTCCAGCTCATCCTCCGGCACCTGACTGTCAAACTGCAGGCCTTCCCACAGAGATAATGGTTCCAGACGAAGATGAACTTCCGCGTAATGCCTTAGAGGCTCAAAGTGTCCTATTCCCACCACTGTCTCCTTCAGGGTTTCCTTGTAGAGAATACTCCCCTGATCAAAGGAAATCTCCAACCCATAGCGCTCCAGAGCGAGGGTTTTTAGGACCTCCATCTGCACCTCCCCCATAACCTGAGCGTGGAGCTCTGCGGTCTGTGGATCATAGTGCAGACGAAGCATAGGCTCCTCCTCTTCCAGGCGTCTTAGAAGTGGCAATGCCTGGGTCAAATCGGTGCCTTCTCCAACCATAACCCGATAGGTAAGCACCGGCTCCAGCACCATCTGATGGTTCGAGGTTTCCTCTCCAAGACCGGCTCCGGCTATGGGTGACTGTAATCCCACTGCCACACACAGATCGCCCGCTTCTACCCTCTGACACAGCTCCCTATGGTGTCCGTTCATGCGGTACAGCTTGTCCACCTTCTCCCCCTGAATCACTTGCTTTGCCTCTAACGCTCCTCCTGTCACCTTAAGCCAGGTCATGCGGGAGCCGTCCTTATCGCGACTGACTTTGTAGACTCTGGCTGCAAAAGCAAGGTCATATTCCGGCTGTTTCGTGTATTGATAGAGTCCCTCTAAGAGTTCCTCCAGACCCTCCAACAAAAGGGCACTTCCAAAGTAGCAGGGAAACCAGCTTCTACGCATCACCGCCTGTACGAGACTCTGGGGCGACAGCCCTCCCGTCTCAAGGTACTCCTCCATCCACTCTTCTCTGGACAAAGAGATGGTTTCCATTGCATTGTCCTCCTGCAAGCTCACCACGCCTTCGCCCAGCCCCTGTGCCAGTTCTTTTATCAGGCCTGCCTCAGGCACCTTGTACAGGTCCATTTTGTTGACAAAGACAAAAACCGGAACCTTGTATTTCTCCAAAAGATGCCACAAGGTTTCTACATGACCGGTCACCAAATCCCCTGCACTGATGACTAAAATAGCCACATCCAGCACCTGAAGTGTTCGTTCCGTCTCCGGTGAAAAATCCACATGCCCCGGGGTATCCACCAGCACAATTTCCATGTCCTTATATTGGATTCTGGCCTGCTTGGAAAAAATAGTGATTCCTCTCTTTCTCTCCAAGGAAAAATGATCCAGAAAGGCATCCTCATGGTCTACTCTACCCAATTTCCGGATTTGTCCCGTCTGATATAACAAGCCCTCGGCCAGGGTGGTTTTCCCGGCATCCACATGGGCAACAATTCCTACAACAAGTCGTTTCTTCATTTCTCTATCCCAATCAATAAAACTATTGACATTTCCTAAAATCTGATTATGATAGGGTATTGTAACAAAATATTTTTAAAACCGCTAGGGGTGCGCATCGCTGAGAATGAGTTTTTGACTCTGACCCTCACTACTTGAACCGGGTAATACCGGCGTAAGGAAGCAGGCTTTACAGGAATTTCCTGTAACGATTCTTTGATGTCCCCTCCTCGCGTGTACGAAGGAGGATTTTTTATGTCTAACAAAAACAAAACCTTAATCCTGGTGGAAGGTGCTGCCATGGTTGCCCTTGCCACTGTCTTAAGCTACATCCGTGTGTTCAAATTGCCCTGGGGTGGCTCCATTACCTTACTTTCCATGTTACCCATTGTACTGTTTTCCATCAGAAGAGGGCTGAAAGCAGGCTTTGCAGCGTCCTTTGCCTTCGCTCTTTTGCAGTTTGGCCAGGGTATTTTGGATGGTCTCTTCGGTTGGGGACTGACCCTTGGAATGCTCATCGCATGTATTATTTTAGACTACATCGGTGCCTATGCTGTGCTGGGCATTGCCGGTATCTTCCGCAAAAAGGGAATGCTTGGCTGGATTGGCGGTACTGCTCTGGCAGTAGGTCTTCGCTTTGTGTTCCACTTCCTCAGCGGCGTTTACATTTGGGGCAGCTTTGGTGAGCTTTGGACAGGCTTCTCCACCGAAAACACCTATCTGTACAGCCTGCTCTACAACGGCTGCTACATGCTTCCGGAGTTACTCTTCACCGTAATCGGTGCAGTAGTCCTGTTAAGTCTGCCACAGGCAAAACGTTACCTGGTAGGAGAGACAAAGTAACTTACTAAGCCCCTTTTTATAACTCCCATTTCGGATTTGTGTGCCCGCTATGGATTTGTATATTTATATGCAGACCTTGTAGCACCGTCGGTCCTTAGCGAGCGTATTT